>JAIESZ010000022.1 GCA_019745615.1 Burkholderiaceae bacterium | reverse complement strand
AGGGCAATATGGGGCCGCCACAAGGCGGTGGCTTGGTCGCGCTGGGGTTGGGCGCTGGCATGGGCGGCACGGGCCACGGCATGTTCACGGTCATGCTGTTGCGCGGCCTGCCAAACATCCAGCAGGTTGGTGGCTTGGGCAGCGGACAGGCCGATGGCCCACACCGACAGGGCCAGCACAGTGCATCGAAATGGTTGGAGCATGGCGTTTTTATCTCCAGCGGGGCAGACGGGCTTGGAGCCAGTAAACCAGATTGGCAGCGTGCCGCGCCCAGCAGGGGCACATCATGCCGATACCGGGGCCGCAGCCGCCGCAGCGGCACTGAACTCATCAAAAGCTGCCGAAGCCTTGGCGGCATACATCAGCGACGGGCCACCGCCCATATACACGGCCATCGCCAACACATCGGCCAACTCGGCACGGGTAGCCCCCAGCTTAACCAGCGCTTGCAAATGAAAACCGACACACGGATCGCAACGCGCTGCCACCGACAACGCCACCGCAATCAGCTCCTTGGTCTTTTTGTCCAGCGCCCCCTCGGCAGAGGCAGCCTTGCCCAGCGCGTTAAAGGCTTGCAGGGTGTCGGGCATGTCGCTGCGCAGTTTGCCCAGTTCGGCAGAAATATCACGGGTTAGATCACGATAAGAATTCAGCATGGTTGCACTCCAAGGGTTAAAGAAAAACAGAGAATCGATTGATTAGGCGGCGCTGTGGGCAGGAGCTGGCGCTGAGTGTAGCACCTCCAGCCGATGGCGGTAGGCCACGTAGTACAGAATCGGGATGACCACCAGCGTGAGCACGGTGGATACGGCAATGCCAAAGATCAACGAGATCGCCAGCCCGTTAAAAATCGGGTCGTCCAGAATAAAAAATGCCCCCAGCATCGCGGCCAGCCCGGTAAGCACAATGGGTTGGGCGCGGGTGATGGCCGATTGCACAATCGCCTGCTCAAACGGCACGCCACTGCGCACTTGCAGGTTGATAAAGTCCACCAGCAAAATAGAGTTGCGCACGATGATGCCCGCCAGCGCAATCATGCCGATCATGCTGGTGGCCGTGTATTGCGAGCCCAGCAGCGCATGGCCGGGCATGACGCCGATGATGGTCAGCGGAATCGGGGCCATGATGATGAGCGGCGTGAGGTAGGAGCCAAACTGCGCCACCACCAACAGGTAGATCAAAATCAAACCCACGCCATAAGCGGCACCCATATCGCGGAAGGTTTCGTAGGTGATTTGCCACTCGCCATCCCACTTCAGGGCATAGCCGCGCCAAGCATCTTGGGGCTGGTGGATCAAGTATTCGGTCAGTTGGCCGCCATTGGGCATGGGCAGCTTGGCTATCTCGCTGCGCATGGCAAACATGCCATAAAGTGGGCTGTCTACCGCACCGGCCATATCGGCCACCACAAAGTTCACTGGCAGCAAGTCTTTGTGATAAATGGGTTGCTCGCGCACGGTGTCGCTCACCGTGACCAGTTCGCGGATCGGCACCAAGGCCCCAGAAGCCGTACGCACGCTCAGTTGCAGCAGGGCGCTCAAATCGCCATGCTGCTCGGCGGGCAATTGCAGCACAGCCGCCGCTGGGTATTTGCTCTCGTCATGCAAGTAGGTGGCGGCTTCGCCTGCCAGCCCGGCGCGCAAGGTAGTCACGATGCTCTGCTGTGGCACCCCCAGCAGGGCAGCCTTGCGCCGGTCTACCAGCAGCAGGGTGCGCGGCGCTGGGGCAATGCTGCTGTCGTCCACATCCACCACACCGGGGGTCTTTTCCAGCACGGCGCGCACGGCCTTGGCCACTTGGCGGCGGCCTGCTTCTTCGGGGCCATAGATTTCGGCCACGATGGGGGCCAGCACGGGCGGGCCGGGCGGCACTTCGACTACTTTCACGTTGGCACCAAAGCGCTGGCCGATTTTTTGCAAGGCTGGGCGCACGCGGGTGGCAATGGCATGGCTTTGGTCTTTGCGCTGGTGCTTATCAACCAAATTGACTTGGATATCGCCCACGTCGCCGCCAGCACGCAGGTAATACTGGCGCACCAGCCCGTTGAAGTTGATGGGCGCGGCGGTGCCCGCGTAGGCTTGGTAGTGGGTTACTTCTGGCACGGTAGCCAAATAAGCCCCCAGCTCGTGCAACACGGCAGCGGTTTGCTCCACCGGGGTACCGGCAGGCATATCGACCACCACCTGAAACTCGGATTTGTTGTCAAACGGCAGCATTTTGAGCAGCACCAGCCCAGCCACTGGCAGCGCCACCGAGACGGCAATCAACCCGGCAATGCCCAAGCCCAATAGGGTGCGGTTGCGCGTACCGCGTTTCTCATCGAGCAATGGCGTAAAGATGCGCGTAAACAGCGGCGTGATCTTGCCCGCCATACCATGCGGGTGCGTGGCGTGGTGCGCCGCCTCGGCCACTGAGACCGGCTTCATCCACAGTCGTGCCAGCCACGGGGTAACGACAAAGGCAATCGCCAGCGACAGCAACATGCCCATGCTGGCATTGATGGGGATGGGACTCATGTACGGCCCCATCAGCCCAGAGACAAACGCCATCGGCAGCAGCGCGGCAATCACCGTCAGCGTAGCCAAAATGGTCGGGCCGCCCACTTCATCCACGGCACCGGGGATGATCTGCGCCAGCGTTTTGCCGGGGTAGAGCTGCTGGTGGCGGTGGATGTTTTCTACCACCACGATGGCATCGTCCACCAAAATGCCAATCGAAAAGATCAGCGCAAACAATGACACCCGGTTGAGCGTAAAGCCCCAAGCCCAAGAGGCAAACAGCGTCACCGTCAGCGTCAACACCACCGCCGTGCCCACAATGGCTGCCTCGCGCTTGCCCAGCGCGATAAACACCAACGCCACCACCGAGGCGGTGGCAAACAGCAGTTTTTGGATGAGTTTTTGTGCTTTGTCGTTGGCGGTGGCACCGTAGTTGCGCGTTTCTACCACCTGCACTTCTGCCGGAATCACGGTGTTTTTCAGCACCGCTACGCGCTCCAGCACGGCGTTGGCCACGTCGATGGCGTTCTCGCCGGGTTTTTTCGTGATGCTGATGGTCACAGCGGGGGATTCGCTGGCGTCTTGGCCAGCCGTGCCATGCCACACATAGCGGCTTGGGGGCAGGGCACCATCGCGCACGCTGGCGACATCGCGCAAAAATACGGGCTTGCCCGCCCGCACGCTTACCACCAGTTCGGCCACCTCGTCGGCGCTGCGCAAAAACAGGCCCGACTCGATAGCCACGGCCCGGTTGCCTCCCAGCAGCTCGCCCACCGGCAGGCCCAAGTTGGCCGATTGCAGGGTGCGGCGCAGGTCGTCCACGGTCACGCCGGTGCTGGTCATGCGGGCAGTGTCCAGCTCTACCAGCACGGCGCGGCCTGGGCCGCCCACTGTAGTCACTTCGCGGGTGCCGGACACGCGCTTGAGGTCGGCCTCCATGCTGTGGGCTACGCGTTCCAGATCGAAAGCGCCGGTGTCGGTGCGCGGGCTGTGCAGCGTGAGGGTGACGATGGGCACATCGTCAATGCCCTTGGGTTTGATGATGGGAGGCAACACCCCCAAGCCTTGTGGCAGCCAATCGGCATGGGAATGCACGGTGTCGTACAGGCGCACCAGTGCCTCGGTGCGCGGCACGCCCACCTTGAACTGCACCGTCAAAATCGCCAAACCGGGGCGTGAGAGCGACATCACATGCTCGGTACCAGTGATTTGCGAGAGCACCTGCTCCGCCGGAATCGCCACCATTTGCTCAACATCGCGCACGCTGGCCCCCGGAAAGGGCACCAGCACATTGGCCATCGTGACGTTGATTTGCGGTTCTTCCTCGCGCGGCGTGACCAGCACGGCAAAAGCCCCCAGCAGCAGCGCCAGCAGCGCCAGCAGTGGCGTGATTTGCGCGCTCTGGAAAAAACCGGCAATGCGGCCCGAAATGCCCAAGGCGTGTTTCTCAGTAGACTGGCTCATGGTGGCGGCCTTACTGCGCTGGCGCACGGCTAGCCGCTGCGGGGTCAGTCATGACGTTCTCTCCCGCCGTCAGGCCACTCAACACCTCTACCTGATCGCCGGTGGTGCGGCCCAGCCGCACTTGACGCAAGCGCGGCTGGCCGCCCTCGCCCTGCACATAGACGCCGGTCATTTCAGCGCGGCGCACCACCGCCTTGAGCGGCACCGACACCGGGCCGGGGCGCGCCGAAGCAGCAGCAGTACTGCCTGCCCGTGGCAGCCACAGGCGGGCAAACTGGCCCGGCACCACACCCAAGAGGCCAGCGGGCAAATCAGCGCGGATTTGCACCGTGTGCGTGGCAGCATCTACCGTGGGTAACACCTGCACCCGCAGCGGCTGCGGCCACTGGGCCGCACCGGCCACACCGGGCAGTTCTACCTGCACGGCAGAGGCCATCTCTGGCTGCACTACCGACTGCGGCAGCGCTGCTGTTACGCGCAAGGCGCTAGGGTCATACAAGGTGAGCAAGGGCTTGCCGGGCATGGCCATATCGCCCAACACCACCGACACCTCAGCCACCACGCCTGCGTAAGGGGCGCGCACGGTGTGCAAGCCGCTTTGGGAATGGGCGGCCCCTGCCTGCGCCACCTGTGCCGCCACTTGGGCCTTGTTGGCCTTGAACTGCGCTTCGGCCTGCTCTAAAGCGGCTTGGCTGATGTATTTTTTCTGGTAGAGCTGCTGCTGGCGCTGGTACTCGCGCGTGGCTACCTCCAGCGTGGCCCGTGCGGCCTGCACTTGGGCATCGACGGCAGCGGCGCTTTGGTCTGCCGTGCGGGCATCCAAGCGCAAGAGCAGTTGCCCGGCCTGCACCCGGTCTCCCGCTTTCACGGCCAGCTCGACCACGGCACCGGGCACCTGCGCCGCCACCACGGTGTGGCGCACCGCCTCCACGGTGCCATCAAAGCTGGTGCGGCTGAGGGTGCTGGCCACTTGGGCAGGCACCGCCGCAACATTGGTGGCAAGCACCGCACTGGCCCCGCCAGACAGCAGCACAGCCAAGGACAGCGCAAGGGGACGGATTTTCAGCATGGGCAGAGGGGGTAGGCAGGGGAAGAAATGGTAGCTATTATTTGCATAAGTAGCTAAATAGTCAAATAGTTGACGAAGAGCCGCCCCAGCAACCACTACAGTGTGTGCTGCATCGGCTTGTCCTCTCTCTTTTCTTCTCATTGCTCTACCACCTATGAACCGTAATCTGTGGCTGCTGGCCTTGTGCCAAGGCCTGTTCCTGACCAACAACGTGGTCTTTATTGCCATCAACGGCTTGGTGGGCCTGCAATTGGCCCCCTATGGCTGGATGGCCACGCTGCCCGTGATGGGTTATGTGGTGGGTGGGGCGCTATCGACCGGGCTGGTGGCGCGCAGCCAGCGGCGCTGGGGGCGGCAGGTATCGTTCCAAATCGGGCTGGCGGTGGCGCTGGTCTGCGCCCTGTGGTGTGCTTGGGCGGTGCATAACGGCCAGTTCATCGGGTTATGTTTGGGCACGATGGTGGCGGGCTACTACAGCGCCAACGGCCAGTTGTATCGCTTTGCGGCAGCAGAGTTGGCCGCGCCCAGCTTTCGGGAAAAGGCTGTTTCCTTGGTGCTGGCCGGGGGCCTGCTGGGGGCGGTGGCTGGCCCTTATCTGGCCAACCACACACGCAACAGCCTAGAGGCTCCGTTTGTGGCCACCTATCTAGCACTGGTCGGGGTGGCACTGCTGTCTATGGTTTGCATGGCGGCTATCCGTTTTGAGGCCATTACCTCTGCCGCTACCAGCCAAGCCGGGCCGGGGCGGCCTCTGGCACAGTTACTGCGCCAGCCCGCTTTTGTCGTGGCGATACTGGGGTCAGCACTAAGCTATGGCGTCATGAACTTGCTGATGGCCGCCACGCCCTTGGCAATGCAAGTGTGCGGTTATGCCTTTGACGAAGCTGCCTTTGTACTGCAATGGCATGTGGTGGGCATGTTTGCCCCCGGCTTTTTTACCGGCCATCTCATCAAACGCTGGGGTGTGCTGCCGGTGATGGGGGTGGGCGTTTTGCTCAATCTGCTGTGCGTGCTGGTGGCACTGTCTGGGCAAGAAGTAGCGCAGTTTACGGTGGCGTTGTTTCTGCTGGGGGTGGGCTGGAACTTCCTGTTTACGGGCAGCACCACTTTGGCTTTGCAAGCCTACCGCCCCGAAGAAAAAGACCGTGCCCAAGCGGGCATCAATTTTGCGGTGTTTGCCACCATGGCGCTCACCTCTTTTGCTTCTGGAGCTTTGGTAACCACCCAAGGCTGGTGGTGGCTCAACCTGGGCTCTTTGCTGCCGATAGCGCTCACAGGTGCGGCCCTGTTGTGGCTGGCCCTACGCCAGCGCCGGGATTAAGGCCATAGGCCACACTACGGTTTTGTTTTTTACAGGAGATCCACATGGGTTTGCTCGATTCCGTGCTCGGCGCAGTCATCAACAATGCCACACAAAACAACGCTGTGGGCAGTGGTTTGGGGGGTAGTCTGGGCAGTTTGATGGGCATGGCCGCCAACAACCCCCAACTGTTGCAGGTGGTGGTCGATTTGCTAGGCAACCAAAGCCCGGTGGGTGGCCTGCCGGGGCTGCTGGCCCGCTTTCAGCAAGCCGGGCTGGGCGATGCCGTGGCGTCATGGCTGGGCAACGGCCCCAATGCTGCCCTGTCGGGGGAACAACTGGGCCGGGTATTGGGCGAAGGGCCACTGGCGCAAATTGCGGCCCAACTGGGTGTTGGCCAAGGTGATGCCGCCGGCCAGTTATCACAACTGTTGCCGGGCTTGATTGACCGGCTCACGCCCAATGGGCAATTGCCCGCTGGCGTGCAAGGCACAGCCCCAGAACTGCTGGGAATGTTGGGCGAGTTGTTCAAGCCCCGCGCTTAAGCACACTCAAGCGGCAGCAGCCAAGGCAGCTTGGCACATATCGGCCAGCAACCAGCTAGTCTACTCCTCGCCTTGGGCTTGGACATTGGCGACCATGCGCTCTAGGTCAGCAACAAAAGCGGCTTGCTCATCAGCAGGCCATTGGCACATCGCCGCAAACACCCCCCCCAAACTATCGACAATACGCATGATTTTTGTTGCCACTGCCGCTCATCCACTGTGACTACCACCCACCCCATCCACCGCGAACTCGACCACGCCTACCGCAACGGTCCGGTGCGTCATATTGTCATCCCCCCCTGTCCAGAACTACTGCGCCAGTTGCAAGAGGCCACAGCCCATAGCGAACCCGACATTGGTGCCGTTGACCACATCGCCAGCGCTGACGTGGCGATGGCCGCTGCCCTGATCCGCCAGGCCAACAGCCCAATTTATGCGTTGGCCCAACCGGTGCATACCGTCGGTCAGGCATTGATCGTGCTCGGCTTGCGCCCGGCAGTGCAATTGCTGACCGGATTTTTAACCCGCCACGCCTTACAGGTGAAGTCACCGCTACTGGCACATTTTTGGGAAAGCTCGACCCGCCGGGCTTTAGCTTGTGAACACATTGGCCACCAGCTCTACAACTTAGACCCCGGTCTGGCCTACAGCTTTGGCTTGTTTTGCCATGTGGGTATGCCGGTGCTGATGCGGGGCGTGAAAGACTACGGTGGCACCATCATTGAAGCGATGGCTCGCAAAGACCGCACCTTTGTCCAAACCGAAAATGTCAACCACCGCACCGACCATGCCGTGGTCGGTGCCATCGTGGCACGCACTTGGCGTCTGCCCAGCGAGGTCGCAGTGGCCATTCGTCTACACCACGACTTCACAGCCCTCAATGACCAGCGCTACAGTGACATCGAACGCCACTTGGTTGCCATGGGCTTGATTGCCGAATACTTGGTGGGCCAATACGAAGGCAACATTGTTCAGCGCGAATGGGAGCAGTATGGCCCAGCCTGTCTGGAGCACCTAGAAATTGGCTGTACCGAAGTGGATTCGTGGGTGGATCAATTGCACCCCGTGTTTGAAGACGTGCAACTGAGTTGATGCGCTCCAAAAGAAAATAGCGGGAGGTTCTCTCCCGCTATTTTGTCGCTGTTTTGATCGTACCGGCATCACTGCCGGTAACAGACTCTCTACTAAATCAGAGAGCGGCCAAGCGCTGCTCCAGCGCGTTCTTGGTGTCGATCAGTTCTTTGGGCATGTGGTAGGACAGCAGCTCAAAGTGCGCGTCGTGCGATTTGAACTCTTCAGCCCAAGCAGCCTTGTCGATGCTGGTCACAGTGTTGAACTGGGCTTCGTTGAACTCCAAGCCTGTCCAAGTGATTTCAGCATACTGGGGTGCTACGCCAAACATGGTGTCTTGGCCTTGGGCTTGGCCTTCGATGCGGTCGAGCATCCACTTGAGCACGCGCATGTTTTCGCCATAACCGGGCCAAACAAACTTGCCGGCCTCGTCCTTGCGGAACCAGTTGACGCAGAAAATCTTGGGCAGGGTGTGGCCTTGTTCTTCGAGCTTGTGCTCCATGTCCAGCCAGTGCTGGAAGTAGTCGCTCATGTTGTAGCCGCAGAACGGCAACATAGCAAACGGATCGCGGCGCACCACGCCTTGCGCGCCAAAGGCGGCAGCAGTGGTTTCCGAACCCATGGTGGCGGCCATGTAGACGCCTTCCATCCAAGTGCGCGCTTCGGTCACCAGCGGCACGGTGGTGGAGCGGCGGCCACCAAAGATGAAGGCATCAATCGGCACACCGGCAGGATCATCCCAAGCGCTATCGAGCGCGGGGTTGTTGGTGGCAGCCACGGTAAAGCGGGCATTGGGGTGAGCTGCCTTGGCACCAGTCTCTTTAGCGATGGCAGGCGTCCAGTCCTTGCCTTGCCAGTCGATCAGGTGCTCAGGCAGCTTGCCTGCATCTTTTTCCATGCCTTCCCACCAGACATCACCATCATCGGTCAAGGCGACGTTGGTGAAGATCACGTTCTTGTCCAAGCTGGCCATGCAGTTGGGGTTGGTCAGGGTGTTGGTGCCGGGAGCGACGCCAAAGTAACCGGCTTCGGGGTTGATGGCGTACATCTTGCCGTCGGCGTTGGGCTTGATCCAAGCGATATCGTCGCCAATGGTGGTAACTTTCCAGCCGTCAAAGCCTGCTGGGGGCACCAGCATAGAGAAGTTGGTCTTGCCGCAGGCGCTGGGGAAAGCCGCAGCGATGTGGTACTTTTTGCCTTGGGGGTTGGTCACGCCCAAAATCAGCATGTGCTCGGCCAGCCAGCCTTGGTCGCGGCCCATGTTGGAGGCAATGCGCAGCGCCAAGCACTTTTTGCCCAGCAGCGCGTTGCCGCCGTAGCCAGAGCCGTAAGACCAGATTTCGCGGGTTTCGGGGTAGTGAACGATGTACTTAACGGTGGGGTTGCAAGGCCAGCTGGTGGTGTCCTTTTGGCCTTCGGCCAGCGGAGCGCCCACAGTGTGCATGCAAGGCACAAACTCGCCATCCACGCCCAGCACGTCGTACACGGCCTTGCCCATGCGGGTCATCAGCTTTTGGTTCACGGCCACGTAGGCGCTGTCGGTCAGCTCGACGCCAATGTGGGCGATGTGGCTGCCCAGCGGGCCCATGCTAAAGGGCACCACGTACATGGTGCGGCCCTTCATGCAGCCGTCAAACAGCGGTTGCAGCGTGGCGCGCATCGCTGCTGGTTCCATCCAGTTGTTGGTGGGGCCGGCGTCTTCTTTTTGGGCCGAGCAGATGTAGGTGCGGTCTTCCACGCGGGCCACATCAGAGGGATCAGAGCAGGCCAAGAAGCTGTCAGCACGCTTGGCGGGGTTGAGCTTTTTGAAGGTACCGGCATCCACCAATTGTTGGCACAGGCGGTCGTATTCTTCTTGCGAGCCATCGCACCAAACGATGTTGTTGGGCTTGCACAGGGCAACCATATCGGCCACCCAAGCCAACAGGCGGGCATTTTTAACGTAAGCGGGGGCGTTGATATTCAAGCCCTGCATGGTGGGTGCGTTCATCGGGGAGGTTCCTTCAATTGAAAAACGGTTTTTCAAAGGAAACAAACCCGCACGGGCAGAGCGGACGCTGCGCTGCCTTTGAAAAAACGGCTCGGAAGGCACCTGCCGCCACGCAAGGCGATTCCGAGTGGAGACCACCCCAGCGGCTGGGATGACGATTTTATGAAGCCGCCCGGATTTTGTCTGCGCCTTATCCGGGATATTTATGCAAAAAAAGCATAACGTTATGCTTGCATGGTGTCGGGTGGTGCCTTTTAGCTGTTGAGCGCGGCCTGCCAGCTTTCAAAACCGCGTTGGCGCAGCGCGCAGGCTGGGCAGTGGCCGCAACCATAGCCCCAAGGGTGGCGCAACTCGCGCGTGCCGTGGTAGCAGGTGTGTGATTGCTCGATCAAGATGTCGATCAATGCAGTGCCACCCAATGTTTGGGCCAGCGCCCACGTTTGCGCCTTGTCCAGCCACATCAGCGGTGTCTCAAAGGTAAAGCGCTGGCCCATGCCCAGCGACACTGCCACTTGCAGCGCCTTGATGGTGTCATCGCGGCAATCGGGATAGCCAGAAAAATCGGTTTCACACATGCCGCCCACCAAAACGTGCAGGCCACGCCGATAACCCACCGCCGCCGCCAACTGGAAAAACAGCAAATTGCGCCCCGGCACAAAGGTGTTGGGGAGTCCGGCGGCAGTCATGGCAATCTCGGTGTCGCGGGTCAGGGCGGTGTCGCTGATCTGGCCCAGCACGGCCAGATCGACCATGTGATCTTCGCCCAAGCGGGCAGCCCAATGCGGAAACTGCGCCCGCAGGGTTTGCAACACGTCTTGGCGCGCTTGCAGCTCGACTTGGTGGCGCTGGCCGTAGTCAAAGCCGATGGTCTCGACATGGGCAAATTGCTCTAGCGCCCACGCTAGGCAGGTGGTGGAGTCTTGACCGCCAGAGAACAAAACCAGTGCTTTTCCGTCGCGCATCGACATTCCTTGCATGGAGCAGCGGGCCGCACACCCCAAAGAAAAACCCCGCACAGCGGGGTTAGATTGATTAAAAAATGGGCAATTTTAACGTGTACAACACCCCTGCCAGCCACAGAGCGCCGCCTGCACAATCAACGCTAGTTTCTACCCTATACCGCACAAGGAAACAACACGATGGGCCTCTTCTTGGACTTGGCGCTGCGCATCTTGGCCTTGTGTGTCTTGCTAGCGTGCGCTGAAACCCTGCACGGTATTGCCCGCACGGTGCTGGTGGTGCCACGCTTGGGCAAAGAGCGGGCGCTCAAGCTCAGTGCGCTCACGGGGTCGGTGTTGGCGGGAGCCATTTGCTGGTTCATGGTGCCCGGCTTGGGCTTGGGCACCACCTTGCACCATGCCGTGCTGGGCCTAGGGCTGGCCGCGTTCATGGCGCTGTTTGATGTCGCTTTGGGCAGGTGGCTGCTGCGCAGGCCGTGGGCCAAAATTGCGCAAGACTTTAACCCGGCGTCGGGCAACTATCTGGTGTTTGGCTTGTTGTGTCTGAGCATCACGCCCATGCTGATACGCTGGCTACACCAGCCGTAAAGCAAAAGAGAAGGTGATTGGTGCCCATGGCGGGAATCGGACCCGCGACCTCTCCCTTACCAAGGGAGTGCTCTACCACTGAGCCACATGGGCAACTTGTGCGCAAAAGAAAAAACTGGAGCGGGATAAGAGATTCGAACTCTCGACCTATACCTTGGCAAGGTATCGCTCTACCAACTGAGCTAATCCCGCATATGATGGTTATTTGAGAACCATGCGCTTACCGAAGTAAGATCACGATTATAGTCTGAAAAAATAAGTCTACAAGTTAGTTGAGAAAAAATTTTGCGGCTTTAAGTGCCTACCGGGGCCACTGGGCGGTGGGTACGCGCCCAAATGCCCGCCCCCACCAAGGTGGCAGAGACCACACTGAGCAACAGTGCCAAGGCAGAGCCATAGAAGATACCACCCGTCAAACCACGGTCAAGCAAAACACCAAATACAGGTGCTGCCACCGAAAAACCCAAATCCAGCCCCGAATACACCGTGCCATAAACCCGGCCTGTAGCCCCCGGTGGTGCAGCGCGCTTGATGAGCATATCGCGCGAGGGGCCTGCAATGCCGGTGCCCAGCCCAGCCAGCGCGGCCAAAGCCAAGGCCGCCGTGCCGGGCAACCAGCCTGTGCCCGCCAACACCAACAGCACTGCTGAGACCACAAGACAGACCGAAATCGTTTTTTCTAGCCGGGCTACCCGCCCCACCAGAAAGCCACCCGCCACCATGCCCGCAGCGCCGCACAGCATGTAGCCCGTGACCACCAATGCCGTCAGGCTCAAAGGCAGCCCATACATTTGTTGCAACGCCGGGCTGGCAAAACTCTGGATGGCACTGAGGGCGCAAGTGCTCCAAAAAAAGAACGAAAAGCACAGCCACACCGAAGGCAGGCGCAAAAAGGCCATCGGGTGCTCAGTAGCCACAGCGGCAGCACCGGCGTGGCTACCGCCTTGGTGCGCCCAAGCGCCTTGGCGGTCATCTAAAGCATCGCGCTGCCAGACCATGACGGCCAGCACCAACAGCGCCAGCAGCGCACCACACAGGCAAGCCAGCCGCCACGAGCCTGTGGCCGTAGCCAATCCCGCCATAAACAGCGGCGCTAGTGCCCAACCCAGATTGCCCGAAATGCCATGCACCGCAAAGCCATGCCCCAGCCGCGCTGCCGACACCCGCTTGTTCAAAATAGTGAAATCGACCGGATGGAAGGGCGCATTACCCAATCCGGCCAAGGCTGCCGCCAGCACCAGCCCGGCATAACCTTGCGCTGTGGCAGCGGCCACACCGGCCAGCATAAAACTGCCCAGCGCCAAGAACAGCACAGGGCGCGCCCCGACCCGATCTACCAAAAACCCCGACAGCGCTTGCCCCACCCCGGAAATAACAAAAAACACCGTGACCAACCAGCCCAGCTCGGCATAGCTGAAGCCAAACTCGGCAATCAACCACGGAAACAACGGCGGCAGCAGCATATGAAAAAAATGCGAACTGCTGTGGGCCAACCCAATCAAGCTGATCGTGCGTATATCTTGGCGTCTGGCAGCGGTTTCGGGATCGGTGGCGGGGGGTGTAGGACTCATCTGTGCATCTTAGAAGCAGCGCGATTTTCTTGCAGCACAGGGGCTTAGTGCGCCCGGTTGACTTGCATCAACACGACCACCAAGGCCCATCACCAAAATTCTGGCCCATACAATGGTTTTTTCATTCCAACTAAGAGGGCATTCATGAAGCTGCTAAACGACCTTTTCACCACCGACTATGGCCTGATGAGCATCGCCGGCATTGCCCTGATGGTGGTGGCCAGTGTGGCTTTTGTCTATGTGCTCAAGGGCAAAATTGACGCAGGCCCCACAGATTCCAATCAGAAAAAATAAGCCCGCAAAAGCCTGCTGATGGGCTATTTTTAGCCCAAGGTCAGGGCGGCCAGTACGGCCAGTGGTGCCGTTTCGGCGCGCAGCACCCGTGGCCCTAGGGTAGTGGGCACAAAGCCGTGGGCCAAGGCTAGCGTTTCTTCGGCAGCACTCAGCCCGCCTTCGGGGCCAGACAGAAACCATGCCGGGCCATCACCCACAGCCACCTGCAATAGGGGCTGGGTGCCGGTGCGCAATGACAACACACAACGCTGCCCAGTAAGCGCGGCGTTGGGTGCTTGTTGCAGCCAGTCGGTCAGCGTTTGGGCCGCATGGATGCGCGGCACCCGGTTGCGCCCGCATTGCTCGCAGGCGGCTACAGCCACGGCCTGCCAGTGGGCCAGCTTTTTTTCGGCCCGCTCGCCCTTGAGTTTGAGTACGCTGCGCTCGGCCAGCAGTGGCGTGATGCTCGCCACGCCCAGTTCAGTGGCTTTTTCTACCAGCCAGTCCATGCGCTCGTTGGCGGTGATGCCTGCCAGCAGGTGGATGGCCCGTGCCGCTTCGCGCTCCACGGAGTGGTGTGTGCCAATCTGCACCTGTACATCGCTGCGGCCCATGCGCAGCACGGTGGCGTCAAACTCGCCACCGGGGCCGGGGCCTTCTAGCCC
>JAIESZ010000311.1 GCA_019745615.1 Burkholderiaceae bacterium | reverse complement strand
GGCACAAATTCACCGTGTTTAAGTCGGCCATCTTCATCTTCAACGTCACCTCAGTGACGCGGCGGTCTTCAGCATGGATACCGCCACCCAAGGCGGTCATATCGTCCTGCTTTTGCACATCTTCTTTGTGCTCCAGCACAAGCTCCTTAACGTTGCCCACTGGCATGTGGGCCTTAGTAGAGCCACGAACACGGGCATAGAGTTGCCCGACCATCTTGGACGGGCGATAGATTTGGGTCAGAACATTGCTCATGGTGGTGGTGTTTATTGGTCAGAAAAAGAGCAGCCGTGGAACGTGGTGCTGCTGGTAAACGAGACGATGTAGCAGTCGTAGCCGCCCTCGCGGTACTGATCCTCTTGCACGCCCATCAAGGCAATGCGGCCATAGAACTTCCCATCAATCTGGCCGGGGTGCCAGTTGTGCAGACGGGAAATGACTGCTTTCAGTGCGGCATCGAGCAGGGCGTCAGAATCATCAGAGTTGCGATGAACCAGCCGCACGCCATACACCGGCACCAATCCCACTGGGCGGTTTTCACTGTCTTCGGCCTGCGCTTGCGCGAAGCTGATTTCGACAGCCGGAGTGCTTTGGCGCTCTTGGGTGTCGGTGTACTTGCGCATGGCCCAACCCGTGAGTTGAGGTGTGGCTTTGAGGCGTTCCAGCATGGGAGTAATCAGGGCACGCACGGCTTACTCCTTTGGATAGAGCGGGACGTGCACCCAACCGCTGGAGTCGGGTTGCACTGGGCCAGAGACGATGTAGATGACGCCATCAATCACCAGCTCATCGCCCTTGGCCAAGCCGGGGGCATAGCCAAGGCTGAAAGAGCAGGAGTAGCCGGTAGCGTCCAGCGCGCCGTCAAACGGGTCATTGCCAGCGCGGTCAAACATCACGCCAAATGCTGGCCCGCCGTTGTAGTTGGCCGTGGCGTTGGCCAAGTGTTGGGTGCAGGCAGCGTTGACGCGGGCCTCTAGGGCGGAAAATGCGGTGGTCATCGCTTTACAGCACCGTAGCGCACAGGCTGGCGTTGACGCGGTAGGGCACGATCAGTGGGGCTGATTGCAGCAACAGGTAGCGCACGGCAGGGTCTGGCTCCACCCAGCTCTTACTGAAGAATGGCAGCGCCTGAAAGCCTGCCGCTTCGTCTTTGATGGCCCCATAGGCGCGCACACCCTCCAGGTCGGGGCTGGTGATGATGACGGTGCCATCGGGTAAGTACGGGGTCAGCGTGCCGGTGGTGGGATGCTCATACCAGCCCGCATAAACCCAGATATCAAAGTCGCCAATGTTGCCCATGAAACGACCACCTTCCCCCAGCACGGTGGGGTTGAGCGCATCTTTGCCACGGAAGCGATCCAGCAGCGCCTTGACGTCAGGATCGGCAGCAAACAGCGCATAGCTCTTGGCATCCATGACGACGGTGGTGGCGGCAGCGCCGGAATGTTTGGTCACCAACAACGACCAATCTTGGATGTTTTCCAGTGGCTTGCCCGCAGATTGACCCCAGCGCGCGGTGCCAGTCAGGGCAGCTGGGGTGAGGTCAGCATGGCGGCCAAAGTCCACCACCACTTCCGGGTACAGGTCGCCCACCACGGTGATTTTTCCGGTGCGCAGCACCTCAGCAGCCATCACCTCTTGGCGACGGGTCAGCATTTCAAGCTGATCCTCCAAGTCGCGGGCTAAGGCCAGTTGCAGGCGCTGGGCAGGACTCAGAGCGCCACCGATGGTTTCGCCAATCGCACGCTTGAATGGACGATTGCCGTCAAAAACGCGCTTGTCTTTGATGTAAGCAGGCTTGAAACTCTTGGTGACGTAGCCTTTCGATTGCACCACCTTGCCAGCCACCACGGGCGAGACGAACGGTGCCAGACGGCGGCGGCCAGAGTCCACGTCGAAATGAATTTCTTCGCTTTCTTCGGTTTGCAATTCTCGGAAGAATGAATTGAGCAGAAACGGCGCGGGCGCAGGCAGGGCTGCCACCACACGGTTGAGAACGGCGATGTTAAAAATGTCCATGTCAAATCCTTGGGCGTTAAGCGATGGTGGTCAGCAGGGTGATGCCCTTGGCGCGCAGGCCATCACGGATGGAGGCTGCGGTGTGGCCAGTGCCCAGCGTTACGGCACCGGCATTGAAGTCGCCGCGCTCGTAGGCCAATGCACTGACATCGCCTGCGGTGGCGTCCGCAGCTTCGGCCAAGATGAGGTCTGGCGTTTCGCTACCATCGGTGGCCGCCGAGGCGCTCAATTGGTACTTTCCGCCGTCGGTAATCTTGCCCAACACAGCACCACGAACCAGCACTTGACCACTCAAAATAGTGACCTTGCGGCCCACCAACAGATGGGCATTACCTGCAATCAGGCTGTCGGGCGTGTAAGTGCCCTCGGTTTGGAAATTTGCACTCATGTTGCGGTGTCCTTAACGTGCAGCAGCGGTAAAACCGGAGACGATTTGCGCAGCCAAAGCGGTGGCACTGGCTTCAGGGGATGAGTCGGCGTTGGCGCTTTCAATGCCAGAGACAGTCGGGTTGGGCACAGCAGCCATCGCTACGGCAAAGCCGGTGTTGATGCTGGCTACTGTTGTTGTGATGGCGGTGGGCAAGCTACCCAGAATGGCCCCGGCCTGTTCAGCACTCAGGCCTGCATTGATGCACTGCACGGCGGTGCTCATGTTGCTGGTGGCGCGTTCGTGGCCCAAGATGGCGCTAACGCGGGCACGCTCGGCGCTGGCACCGGCAGCATGGGCTGCATCAATGTCTGCCTGGCTAAAGGCGGCGGCCACAGCCGAAGCGGCTGCAACGTTGGTGGCGGGTGCAGCGGGCTGCACCGCCGTGGGGGCGGTGGTGGTGGTCATGGCTTTGGCCTGTGGTGAAGAAACGGGATAAATGCGGGTGCGCTGGCTGGCCAGCTCGGCAATCAATGCGTCGGTGGTGCTGATGCGGCGGGCCAAGCCCACGTCAATAGCGGTTTGCCCTCGATAGGTGCGCGCTTGGGTGGCGCGCACGGCCTCGGTGCTCAGGCCGGTGTGGGTGGACACAGCCTGCACAAACATGGCGTACAGGCTTTCAATGTCTTCTTGAAAGCTGGCACGCACGTCAGTGGGCAGCGGCTCGTAAGGGTTGCCATCTACCTTGTGAGCACCAGCAAAAATGTGCGTCACTTGGATGCCGTCGTTTTCCAGTGCCTTAGAAAAATCGACGTGGCGCATCACTACGCCCACGCTGCCGACATAGCCGGTGGCAGTCAAAACCACCTCATCGGCTGCGCTGGCAGCAAGGTAGGCAGCGCTGGCGGCCATGCTGTCAGCAATGGCAATCATGGGTTTTTTACCGCGCATATCGAGCAGGCGCTGGCCGTACTCAAAAGCCCCGGCCACCTCGCCGCCGGGGCTGTCGTACACCTGCAAGATGGCATGAACTTCGGGGTTGTCCATTGCGGCTTCTGCCGTGGCGGCCAAGTCGTTGTAGCCAATCAGCATGGTGCTGTCGGCTTCCATGCGGGTGCGATGCACTAAGGCCCCCATTGCCGATACCACGGCCACGCCATCAACCACTTTGAAGCCCCGTTCCATATCGGCGCGGGTGGTTTTGCGGGTGCTGAACATCTCAGGCGCTTGGGCGCTGATGGCGTCCAGCTGCAAGGATTTGCCGCCCAACAGGCGCGGCCCAATGCCTGCAATGATGGCGTCCAACTTTTGCGGGTGCAGCAGCAGCGGGGCGTTAAACAACCGCGCAGACAAATGGGGGTACATCATGCGGTGGCTTTCTTGTCTTCAGTGGAGCTGTCTTTTGGGTCATCGTCTGGGCCATCGTCATCAGGCACCAGCACGGCAGCACCTTGGGCAGCGTCTACCGTGATAGGCAGACCGCGTGCTTGCATCATTTGCCGCTCTACTGCCAGTTGGTCTAAAACCTCTTCGTAGTCCAAACCTTGCTCGGCGCATTCCTGCTCTAGCGTGGATACCTGCGAATCGCGGCGAATCTTGGAGGCGGTGGCATCCTTGACCGGATCAACCCAGCCCCGGCCACCAAAAATGAAACGGCAGCGGGTGTAGGCATGGCGGTAGCGGTAAAAATCAGGCGCGTCAATCACGCCAGTGTTTACGGCCTCTTCTAGCCATAGCTCGTAAATCGGGCGCAGCCAGTAGTCGGTCAGCCAGCGGCGGCGGCCATTAAAGTAGCGCCACGCTTCCAACAAGCTGGCACGGGCGCTGCTGTAGTTGGTGCGCGAAAAATCCTTGAGCAACAACTCGTAGGGCATATTCAACCCAGCGGCAATGTTGCGCATAGACGCCAACATGAACGCCTCAAATGCGGCATTGGGTCGCCCCGGCGTGAAGGATTCGAGTTTCGCCCCCGGAGGCAAAGGCAAGATGGCAGCCCCCTCCATTTGGCGCACCATCGGCTTGCGCCCCATAAAGTCGCGCCAGATGCCACTTGCGTCGGAGCCAAACACCTCTGCTGCCGATTGAGGATCCATGTCAGACTGCAAAAACGCAGCCACCAGCGAGTTGGCCAAGCTGGCTTGCAGTTCATTGCTGGCGTACTTGCCCAGCATATGAAAATCTTTCATCACGCTGGCCACAATAGGCTTGCCCCGGCTTAGGCCTGTTCGCTCTTTGTCATGCAAGTGCAAAAAGCGGCGGCGACCCCAGTTGGTGTAAGCCGGAATGCGCTCCCACTCCTGCCACGCAGCCTGAGTAAAGCCGCCCAACAGCACATCGCCGGGGTGCTGCTTGAGCATGTAATAGGCCACGGGCGCGCCATACTGGTCAAACTCAATGCCGCCCCGAATGTCGTGACGATGGCGCAGCGCCAAGGGCGTAGCCAGTCGGTCAGACTCCAGCATCATCAGGCGCGTGGCCCAACTGGAGCCATTGCGCGGCAGCCACAGCGGCAACGCGGCCACATCGCCGTTCATCATTGCGCCGCCCAAGGCTTGCAAGCTCATACCCAACAGGTTGAGCGTGCGCGAGGCATCGCATTCTGTGGTCTCGGCCCAAGTGCGAAACTGTGCCTCAGTGTGGTTCCCCCATTCGCGGGCCTGCTCTCTATTCCACCCCAACAAGCGGTAGTCTGGCGTGGCCGATAGGCGCAGCGTGGCCCCAACGATGTTGTCGCGCAGGGTTTGCATCCCCCCCGCCATCACGCCATTATTGCGAGTCAAATCGCGCGAGCGTGCTGTCATCGTGCCCAATTCGGACAGGGTGTCAGCGTCTGCGCTACCGGATAGCGGGTTCCAGTTGGCTAGAGGTAGGCTTCCCCCAGCGGCATCGTGCGATGCCATTTGTGCGCCGCCACCCAGACGTAGGGCCGAGCGCACAGCGGACACAGGGCGGGCGAGGAAGGCGGGCAGTTGCATTGCTGGCTGCCTATCAGTTCATCAGGTAGATGGGGCCGCGACTGGGCGTGCCATTGCGGCGACCCAGTTCAGCATTGATGGCGTCGAGGTCTTTGCGCAACTCGCCAGTGCCGTCTTGCTTAAAAGTCAGGTCACGGCCATTACCTGATACCCGTGCTGGGTCAGTGTGGCGCGACATCAGAGCCTGCATCAGGCTGTCGCGCATTTCGATGAGCTTCTCGGTGCTCAGGTGGCTGTAAATTCCCATGCCCCCACTGTGCCCAGACAGCGCGGACATTTGCAGGGGAAGATGTCACTATTTTGGGTACACGCTATGGTCTTTTAAACAGGGTAGGCTGTCTCAGCGTTTTGAAGCAACCTCTAGTTCTTCAAAGCCTGATGCAAGATATAGAGTCGCTTCAAGTACTCCACCGCGCACTTTCTGGACTCCCAAGGAGGGCAACCATCATTAAAAAGATACCCAACACTCGAACCCATTACAGTGAAACTACCGCGCAAATCTTCAGAAAATTTTGCGTGTAAGCTCTGGAACGCTTCGTAGTCTGCCCAGTCACGATTGACTTGTCCGACCGGCTTATAGTGCCGGTTCACAAGGATGTACGTTTCATCCTCCTCAACTGGGTGGCAGAAATATGGCAGCCATGACCGCATTTCCCAATAGACCGGCGACTCCGTGGAGACCTTGAAGCGCGGCACCTTCAACAAGCAGGTCATGTAGTCAATGGCAAACTCAACGGCATTTTGTGGGGAAACGAAATTCTTCGATAGATCTTCCACTTGCCGCTGCGCTGCCTCACTTCTTCTGATCGTAGGCCACTCATTAGGCTCGGCCACTTTGTGAAGTGCAGAGCGCATCTGCTCCAACGTCCGAGAAAACTGGAATGGTAGGGGCGCACCCTGCGCATTTTTTTCGGGGTGATGCTTCTTCATCAGCGCCCAAGTGCTGTAACCATTGGCCTGTGCAATCTGGTCGATGGCTTCGGTATGAGAGATTCCGTTGGCTTTTCCAAGCTTTCTAGCTTGGCGTCGCAAATACTCAATATGGGCAGGGGAAAAAGAATGGGCCACGTTAGCTCCTTGGTAACGCCATGCGACATCAATGCGCTCACACACTGAATCTGCATGGCATAACAAGGTTGCCAACAGAGGGGAGTTCTGCAATTGCTGCAGAACACGTTGCTGATACAGCTTCGCCAATGTGAGCGGGCTGGCCCACGCAAGGCCAATGCCGCCGATTCTATCTAAACACTTATTCCCTGCGCAAGAGGAAATTTTGAGGCGGAATAATGCTCACTGGCGCACAATACGCCGCACCTGTCGCTCACTCATACCTGCCTCTTGGGCTAGTTCGGCAACATTGCTGCCGTTAAACCGCGCCCGGATATGCTGATGCACGCTGGCCCTCTTGGCCCGGCCAGCACGTTTGGGCACATAAACTTCGCAGCCACCCAGTCGCAGCATCACACGATCAATGATGGATGCGGCCAGATCAGTGCCAGCAGGCAGCCCAAAACAGGCTGCTGTAGCACAAACCTCTTGGTGCAGCACGGCCACTAAATCGGTGTTGTCGTTGAATAGCATTGCATCAGGCTCCATAAGCGATTTCAAAAATACTGCGGCGGTCTGCCGGTTTATTGCTGGCTGCCACAGGAAGGTCTGGCAGGTCTGGCGTGGATTCGGTGGCGGCGGTGATGTTGGCCGCGCCACCCAAAAACAAGTCTTGCTCTTGTGGCTCCACGGCTAACTCACGGCGCGCCCAACTTGGCTCTCGGAACGTTTGGATGCCTAGGTGGCAAGCGGCGGCGTAGGCGTACACCATGCAGTCGCCGCCCTCTTCGCGCTTGCCCTTGGGTGTCAGCCAACGCAAGCTGCCTTTGCCCTGTACCACCACAGGCATCAGCCGTGCAGCGGTCATTTGTTCAAATTCGTCTGTGGATACCAGCTCTTTGGGCACATGCACATAGCCCGGCCCGACGCTGGTGATGCGCATCCGGCCATAGAGCAAGTGCTTTGCAGTATCCGTGCCGATGTGCCACAGCTTCACCCCGTGCTTTAGAGAGCGGCCACGGTGATTGACATCCACTATGCTGGGGCGGCCTAGCACTGGCCCGTCGTACTTGCTGCTGCCCTTGATAGCCAGCACACGCTCATGCTGGTGGGAGCGGCAGTAGTTGTACACAGCATGGGTGTTGTGGCCACCAGTATCGACACAGGTGGCATCAATGCGCAGCAGCGCACCGCTTTGGTGGGCAATGGGCGTGCGCCGAATCTCCGTCAATGTTGTCCATGGACTGCCCGGTGTGCCCTCGTCCAAGTTCGGGTCACCGTAGATGATGTGGCGACCCACCAGCCAGCTTTCTTCCCCACGGCCCCATGCCCACGTACGCATCTCCAGCCGGTCTGGTTGCGTATCTACACCCGCCGTCAACATCAGCCCCCCACGGGGCACAGTTCCCAGCCGGTAATCTTCAGCCCGCACTGCCAGCGCCCGGCTGTCTGCGCCGGTGCCAACCTCTTCCCAAGTCTCTGCCAAGCTGGAGTTCAAAAACTTTTTCAGCGGCGCGCTGTCGCCTGCCCGACGAGTTTCCTGCGCTGCCTCCCACTCCCCCACCAGTCTGACCCAGCTCGTCCAGCCCAAGGGGCTATACAGCTTATTGAGCCAAAACCCAGCGCTCTTGCCCAAGCTGGCCCCCGGCGCTTGCGCAATCCAAATGCCTTGGGCCAGCATGTCGCCTTTTGTGTGCTCCTCGATAGCAAAACCACAGTGGCGACACACATAAACGGCAGTCTCAGGCCGCGCTTTACCACTTTCGGTCTTCAACCACTTGATGCCGTACTCCTCGGACTCACCCCATACCAGTACCTGCGCTTCGCCACAGTGCGGGCATGGCACATGGTATTGACGCCTATCGCTGGCCAGATACTCGCGCTCAATCACGCTCTGGCCTTTGATGTTGCAGGTGCTGGCGATGATGAGTTTGCGACGACTGAAGTTGCTCATGCGCTCTTCGAGCAAACCCAACGGCGGCCCCTCGTTATCCACGTCAGCAGGCCACTTATCCACCTCATCGGCCACAGCAAAACCCAGCGGCTTAGATGCCAGCGACGCTGCCGAGTTGGCCCCCGCAAAAAACACAGTAAACCCACCTTGGATGGAGCGGCTGCGCCAACTGGTGGACTCATCGCGGCTCTTGCGCATCGCCACCTTCCCCCGCATCACAGGGGTTTGCATGATCGTTGGCAGAAAGCGCTCTGCGCTGTGATCTTTCGCGTCTTGCAGCGTAGGCTGCACCATCATCATGTCCTGCGGATCGGTGTGGATGCGCTGCATGACCGAGTTGTAGAGCACCTCCGATTTGCCAAGCTGCGTAGCAAACCACAGCACCACACGTTCGTAAGGGGTGTGGCTACTGGCACAGCGCATCGGCTCGACCAGATACGGCGTGCGCTCATTGCGCCACTGGCCCCGCTCTGGCCCCTTGGCAATATGCCGGTACTGCGCCGCCCAATCGGCGGTATCCACATGCGGTGGTGGTGCCAAGAACTGCGCCCGCATACGGGCTACCGCCTCAGCAAACAGCACATCAGACCCCGGAAAATCCCTGGCGCTCATTCAAACGCCTCTGGGATGGCCTGCACCTGCTGCACCGTCCCCGCCAAGTTCAACAGGGCCTGATGGATTTCTGCGTGCAGCATGTTGTAGATGGCCGTGGTGTTGGACTCTGGTGCCAGCAGCGGGGCAAGGCGCGCCGGAATTTGCAGCAACGCATCGCGGGTGGTGGCGTAGTCAGTGGCCAACTGCCGCTCCACCACCGACAGGTTGACCAGCTCACGGCGCATCTTGGCCTCATTCATTTCGGCCATGTTGGCCTCGGCAATGCGCAAGCGCGTGCGGGCCGTGTCGTGGTGCTCATCCGGGCCATCACCAGAAGGCAGGTCAAGTGGTGGGAAAAACGCTGGCGGTGGTGGGGCTACCTGCGAGGCTGGCATAGATGCGGGCAAAGCCTTGCGCGCAGCAATGTTCTGGCGCTCTTGTCGCCATGCTTGGGCCTCCTCCACCGAGGTGACGGGCATCCCTTGCCCCTTCAGTTTTGTGATGGCGGCAGGCGACAAGCCCAGCGCCCGCCCAATGGCAGCTTGGGAGACTTCATTCACCATATTCACCGTTCACCATTTACCGTTCACCTTTTCAAAAGACCATGCACTAGCGAAATAACGTGGCTCGAATTTCCCTTGCTGCACCCCTCGGCAAGGTAGCTTCGAGCCTTTGGAAGTTAGATAAGGAACTCAACGCGAGCAGCCTTTTGCAGATTCTGTTCAGCCCACAACGGTCTCAAATTGGTGTGGTGATTGAGCGCAATCACCTCTTGCTCAGTGGTGGCAGTCGCCAATGGAATGATGTGGTCGATATGGATGTCGGTGCCTATCTTGGCCCAAGTCATGCCGTCGGTAAACTGCCGCTCGATATGCTTGATGAAGGCGTCGAAGTCGCAGCCCAAAATCTCATGTGTGCGACTTTTCTTGGGATAGCCGTGTTTTCTCAGGCTGGCTGTAATCAGGTTTCTGACGTTGTGCTTGAGCCTGAAAACCGGGTTTTTTTTGCGACGGCCAATAATCCGCTGGATGTCGCATGTTTTGCAAACTGGCAGCAGTCCATCGACAGTTGATTTGTCACGGTAGAAGTGAGCAATGCTGTGCAACAGCCCACATTTTCGACACAGCTTCCATCCAAGGCGCAGGAAGAACAGGCGTGCCTGCTCTTTCTGAGAATTTAGCCGCGCTTGCTCTTTCTGCCACTTCTCCCACGCCTTAACATGCGCGTCCCGCTTGGCAGTCGTCCCCTTGGGTAAAGCGCCAGCCTGTCGCCGGTATTTCTCTTTCAGTGCCCGGCGCAATTCTCGGCTGGCTACCCACCAATCTTGGTAAGCCTGAGTTTCTCGATGCGCCGCCATGCGCACACGGGCCTTGGCATTCAATTCTTCTTTGGTCTGAGCCATGATGAGTATTCCTGTATTTGAGAAGTCCGAATAGAGCCTGCACCATCACAACCCCAACTGCTCCACTGCCTGCCGAACCCGATAGCGCACCCGCTTGTCGTAGTAGTCCTGCAAGTTAGCGGCACGCACGATGCCGTCCATGCTGATGCGGGACTCATAGCTTGCAGCCCTGACGAACATCAGCACAGGGCGCACATCGACGCCATGTGTGCCTGATGCCGCCCAGATGCCCGGCGCTAGGTGACTCGCATTGCCACTTCGCAGCCTGCCGTAGGCCACGAAGTAGCGACGGCCTACCTGTTTGGCCGTGCCCTTGCCTACGTTCTTCTTGCGCTTCTCAGTCATGTTGGCCTTGAAGCCTTGCTCACCAAAGGTTTGCAGGTACGACAGCAACTGGGTGAGGAATGGCCCGCGCAGGTTGCCCCGGCCATCATCGCTACCGGGGTAGGGGCGCTCAGGAATAGCCGTCTGGTAGCCAGCAGGCAAGATGCCAGCACGGCGTAGCAACACCTCACTGCGTTTGTCAGCACGGCGGCCCCCGAACTCTTGGGCTTGCAGTACATGCTGTGGATCAACGCCTACCTTGCCGCCTTTGCTTGGTGCATTGGTGGTGCTCATGGTGGGTGCAATGCTGGCAGTGAGCCGGTCAGGGGTAGCAGGAAACACCTTGGGCGCACGCAGGATGAACGGCGTCGGGCGATCAAAGGCACTGGCATACTTGGACTGCACGGCGCGTCTCCCCTGAAACGCCGTGTCATTGGTAGCCTTGGCCAGCGCATCATTGAGCTGGCCTTTTGTCAGTTTGTTTACAGCACCTCGCACGCTATCGAGGTTTTCTATGCGCAGTTCTAGGCCCAGTCCGGTACTCATAGCCCTACCTCATGCGCTCGCGCTGTGGTGGCAATAATGCGGGCGGCGTGCCCAATGGGGCCAACTCGCTTGGCCGAGGTTTGAACCCTGCCTCCTTCAACCGTGCCGCTACCGCTGCGCGTAGCCCCCGCCACATACCGGACTGGTCTTGCTCCATGCGTTCCACTTCGTGCCGTGTGTACTGCCACCAGCCGGGCGTCATAGCCCAGCGCGCCATATCGGTCACCGCTTTGGTGAATTGCTGCTCGTGCCACGTCAAAGCGCTGCTCCTGCTCAATGAAACGCACCACGAGTTTGGCAGCGGCCAATTGCTCTTGACTAATGCGCTGGCCGTTTTTAGCCGATGCCACAATGCGATAAGCCCAGCCTTTTAAACGGCTTGGCGAATCATCGAACTCGGACAGCAGGGCGTCGTACTGCTGCTGCGTCATGCCTTTGCTCACGTCGTATTCCTCTAGTTATGCAGTGCAGGCGGGGGCCTTGCCGCGTGTTTGCAGGGCTTGCACCACGCGGTTTTCGTAGCTGGAAAACAGCCGGTCAGTCTGCTGATCCCAGTCGCCCAACCCCAGCAACTGGCCCATCGCCTCCACGCCACTGCGGGTTTCCATCCAGTTCGCAGGTAGGCCATGCCATGCACTGCCTGACGTATTGGGGGCATAGATGCCTGAATCGAGCCAGCGCTGATCCCGTAGCCAGCGCAGTACCGATGGGCAGGCTTTGCCATCGTCCTTGCCCAACACTGCTGCCTGCTGTGCAGCTGCGGCCAGAAGTTGCTCGGGGGTGACGGTGCCAGTGCTGACCAGCTCTCCGATCAGTGCGGACACCTCTGCCAAACGGGTGCGACGCTGTTCTGGAAAAAAACTGAAAAGCTTTTGCGCTGTCTCCCCCCCGGCTTCGGGGGGTTGGGGGGTATTTATATGGTTCTGGTTCTGGTTCTGGTTCTGGTTGGTTGAACGTCCGTTCATCGCCCGTTCAGCGTCCGTTGCGGGTTGTTTTTCTGGTGCTGACAGACCACCCCCTGCTGACGCGCCCTTGTCAGTGGGGATATCCGGAGGCGTCTTGGGATTGCCACCAGCCTTGCGCTTCTCTGCGGAGGCTTTGCCAGCCTCGCTTTGCTGCTTCTGTTTTTGATGGTAGGCAGCAATCTCCGTGTCGCACTGCTTATTGCGCCAGCCATCCTCATGCAGCACGAAAAACTCTTCCAGCACTGCAGCCAATCCAGCGCGCTGTTCATCCGTTACCGCACGTACCCGCCGCGCCAGCTTGACAACATCGGCCATCAGTGGCTTTTCGGTGTCGTAGTACAGATCAAGCAATTCCCGGTACAACGCCCGTTCAACGAACGTTAAATGAATGGTGGCGGTGTTGAAGTCACCGATGTGGTGGGGGTAGTAGTTCATGGACTTAACTCTTAACGAACAGGTGGCTTTGCCTTCGGGATATCCGTGTGGATCAAATCAGGCTGGCTTGTTTTGCAGGCACATAGACCACCGTCTTGGTCTTACCTGTCACCTTGCACTGGCGGGGCTGCTCACGCTGTAGAAGGCGGCCAGCGGCTTTGAGGCCAGACACCCGCGCACTCACGGTGCCCGACTCGATCACCTTGCCGTAGATGCGCTGGTACGACTCTTTGATCTCAGCGCGTGTCATGTCGTCAGCACCATTGCGCATGGCACCTATCACCAGATCGAGAATTTCGCGCTGCTGGCGACCTAATTCGCGCAGGCCTACGGCGGCCAAGCTATCGCTGCTGATGTCCGTCGAGGTGATGACGGCGCTTTCATCAGCCACTGAGACCACGGCCCCGGCAGTTTGGATATCCGTGGCAGTGGCTACACCAGTTGGGGTTTGGTTTGGCATGGTTGTTGGCTCAAAAGGGCGGGTATCCACAGACGTTGGACAATGTGCTTCTCACTTCAAACCGCCCAACAAAAGGGATGCCCATGCACGATCCAGAGAAGTTCCAGGCAGAAACGATCAAGGCCATCACTGATCTCCAAAACACGTTCTCGCAAACCCTGAGTCGCCAGTTGGCCTTGGGCGCGATGGTGAAAGCGATACTGGGTCGGGTTCCTCTGGAGGCGCTGCCTTCGGTGCTGGAGGAGTACGAAGCCGAGGTTGACCAGCAAGTGGCGCAGCTACATCCAAAGTGGCAGCGGCCCAAGTTTTGGCAGGAGTGGACAGACGTGATAGAAGCGCAGCAAAAGCAGCTTGCGCAAC
Source organism: Burkholderiaceae bacterium (assembly GCA_019745615.1). GTDB lineage: Bacteria > Pseudomonadota > Gammaproteobacteria > Burkholderiales > Burkholderiaceae_C > Simplicispira. The sequence continues at coordinate 463 of JAIESZ010000311.1, read as the reverse complement.
TGTCTGATCCAAAAAAGCAGGATTCAGCCTGACGGCATCAAAAGCGCGATTCATTGCAATTGGCCAAGACGCAATTGCTGTGCTGGAGAAAGCGAAATGCCAGCGTCGAGCAGACTGACTAGCAGCGCATGTTCCCTGCTAGCGGCAAAAACGGCCTGCTGTACACGCCATGCAGGCCATTCAACGAACCGTGCAAGCGCACACGCATTGAATCCGTCAAACGCAACGTACAAGGCAATGTGTAGCGGCACTGCCCCGGCATCTTGGATATCCACGGTAGTGGCATCAGTCGGGGCTTGGTTTGTCATAGCCATCAGCCCTTCCCCCCAACCTTTGGTGTCTCGCGGCGCAGGGCGCGCATCGAGGCTTGGGCGTCACCGATGGCCTCAATCAACCCAGCGGCCATGAAATTCACCCGGTTTTCTTCGCTGATGCTCACCGATTCCAGTGGCCCTGCACCGGC
>JAIESZ010000348.1 GCA_019745615.1 Burkholderiaceae bacterium | reverse complement strand
AGTTTTCAGATCAGCAGTTTGTTTCCGCGCCTGTCGGTGTTAGACAACTTGCGTTGCAGCTTGTTGTGGAGCCTAGGCTACGGTTATAGCTTTTGGCATTGGTTGCCCGGTTTGCGCGATGTGAATGCGCGCAGCCAAGAACTGCTAGAACTGCTGCAACTGGCCCCACAGCGCGACACCCCGGCCATGCAGCTCAGTTACGCGCAGCAGCGGGCGCTAGAGCTGGGTATGACCTTAGCCAGTGGTGCCAGCGTGATTTTGCTCGACGAGCCAACGGCTGGCATGAGCCGCAGCGAGACCACGCATTTCATCGCGCTCATCCGCCAAGCCACCCAAGGGCGTACCCTGCTCACGGTAGAGCACGACATGGAAGTTGTGTTTGGCTTGGCCGACAAAATTGCCGTGCTGGTGCAAGGCCAGATCATTGCCTACGATACCCCCGACAAGGTGCGTGCCAATCCCCAAGTACAGGCCGCCTATTTAGGCACTGCGCCGGAGGGCTAAACCTATGCTCCAAATAGATGATCTGCACGCCTACTATGGTCAAAGCCATGTGCTGCAAGGCGTTTGCCTAGAGGTAGCACCGGGCGAGGTGGTGGCACTGCTGGGGCGCAATGGCTCAGGCCGTTCCACCACCGCCAAGGCCATCATGGGGCTAGTGGACTGGCGCGGGAGCTTGTACTGGCGCGGCCAGAGTTTGGCGGGCTTGGCTCCGCACGACATCGCCCAGCGCAGCATTGGCTATGTGCCCGAAAGCCGCGACGTGTTTGCCGCCTTGACCGTGCGACAAAACCTGTTGCTAGGGCAAAAAACGGGGCGAAAAACCAGCCGCTGGTCTTTGGCCGATATGTACCAGTTGTTTCCGCAACTGGCGCAGCGCCAGCACACCAAAGCGGGCGTACTCTCCGGTGGCGAGCAGCAAATGCTGACGTTGTGCCGCACGCTGATGGGCGACCCCGATTTGATGGTGATTGACGAGCCTACCGAGGGCTTGGCCCCGCAACTGGTGGCATTGGTCGGGCAGTTTTTACACACCCTGCGCCAGCGCGGCGTCTCGGTGTTGCTGATGGAGCAGAAACTCACCATTGCCCTGCAAGTGGCCGACCGGGTAGCCTTGATGGGCCAAGGCCGGGTGGTGTTTACCGGCACCCCGGCACAGCTGCGCGCACGCAGCGATCTGCGCCAAGAGTGGCTGCAAGTCTGAACTGCTCTATCCTGCCGCCATTTTTTCCTTGGAAATTGCTATGTTGAGTTTTGGTGTTGATATTCCCTTGGTGCAACTGTTGGGCTTTACCCTGCACCGCATGGAAAACGGCGAGTCAGAATTGCATTACGAAGCCCAGCCTGAGCATTTGAACTCTTTTGCCGTCACCCACGGCGGGGCCAGCATGACCTTGCTGGATGTGACGATGGCTACCGCTGCCCGCAGCGAAATCCCCAACATGGGCGTAGTGACCATCGAGATGAAAACCAGCTTTATGCAACCGGCACGCGGGCCGCTGGTAGCCAAGGGCAAGCTGCTGCACCGCACCGCCACGATGGCGTTTACCGAGGCCAGTATTTTTGATGCCCAAGGTCGTTTGTGTAGCCATGCCACCGGCACCTTCAAGTATGTGCGCCGCTTGCCAGTGAGCGGCAGCAGCACCCATGCACTGCAAACCATTGCCACCAACTGAAGCTGTGCCAGCCCGGCCAGCCCGTTTTAGGGCTGGCGAAAGGGCACGCCCGCCAAGCGCGATCCGGCCTTCAATCCGCGTTGCTTGAACCAGCCTTGGTTCATCTCCAGCACATAGCGCACAGGCTTGGCGGAGCAATGCGATTGCAGGGTTTGCGGCTGCATATCCACCATATTAACGATGCTGCCGTCGTCGGCCACAAAGGCTGCAGTGAGCGGTAGCAGGGTGTTTTTCATCCAAAAGCACTGCGTGGCGGGCTGCTCAAATACAAACAACATGCCCTCATGGTTGGGCATATTTTGCCGGTGCATTAGGCCGATCTGGCGCTCTTCAGGGGCTTGGGCCACTTGGGCATCAATGCGGTGCATACCCGCCGTGAGCACGACACGCGGCAGATGCAGTTGGGGGGCTTCTTGGGCCAAGGTGGCTGCGGCTGCCGTGAATAAAACCAGCGCTACCAAAGCGCGCACCAGCACCAACGCACGGGTCTGCATCGGCACACGGCCACCATGGTTAGGCAAGAAAAACGGGAATAACAACATAGGGCAATACCGAAAGCAAAAAGAAACCGCTGTTCTACGGCACGGCTGTCAAGCCGGTGCTGGGACAGGAAATTTTTTTGTGTGGAAGCTAGGCAAATTTTGCATTATGCAATTTGATTGTAAAAAAACGTTTTTGCCCCCAGCCACAGGACGAAAATCGGGCACTATCGGAGAGCGCCTGTCGGCCTGTCATACGGTGGGCAGCGTTTCTGATCCTTATTTTTGGAGATAAGCCCATGAGTACCCAAGCCCCTACCATCATCTACACCCTGACCGATGAAGCCCCCCGTCTGGCCACTGCGGCGTTTTTGCCGATTGTGCGCGCCTTTGCCAAGCCTGCTGGCATTGAGGTAGAGACCAGCGACATCTCGGTGGCCGCTCGTATTTTGGGCCAATTCTCTGAGTACCTGAGCGAAGAGCAGCGCGTCACTGACAATCTGGCCACACTGGGCAAGCTCACGTTCAAGCCCGAAGCCAACATCATCAAGCTGCCCAACATCAGCGCTTCGGTCGGCCAACTCAAAGTTGCGATCCAAGAGCTGCAAGCTAAGGGTTACGCTATTCCTGACTTTCCAGAAAACCCCAAGGACGAGAAAGAAAAAGAAATCCGCGCCCGCTACAACAAGTGCATTGGTAGTGCCGTGAACCCCGTGCTGCGCGAAGGCAACTCCGACCGCCGCGCTCCCAAGGCCGTGAAAGAATACGCACGCAAAAACCCCCACAGCATGGCTGAGTGGAGCCAAGCATCGCGCTCGCACGTTTCGCACATGCACCACGGCGATTTTTACCACGGTGAAAAGTCCATCACCTTGGACCGCGCCCGTGACGTGAAGATGGAGCTGATCACCAAGAGCGGTCAAACCATCGTGCTCAAGCCCAAGGTCTCGCTGCTCGACCGTGAAGTGATCGACAGCATGTTCATGAGCAAAAAAGCGCTGGTGGCGTTCTACGAGAAAGAAATCGAAGACGCGCACAAGACCGGCGTCATGTTCTCGCTGCACGTTAAAGCCACGATGATGAAGGTCTCGCACCCCATCGTGTTTGGTCACTGTGTCAAGATTTTCTACAAAGACGCCTTTGAAAAACACGCCAAGGTGTTTGAAGAGCTGGGCGTCAACGTCAACAACGGCATGGTCGATCTGTACAACAAGATTGCCACCCTGCCACAAAGCCAGCAAGACGAGATCAAGCGCGACCTGCACGCTTGCCACGAAGGCCGCCCTGAGCTGGCGATGGTGGACTCTGCCAAGGGCATCACCAACTTCCACTCGCCCAACGACATCATTGTCGATGCCTCCATGCCCGCGATGATTCGCAATGGCGGGAAAATGTGGGGTGCCGATGGCCGCTTGAAGGACGTGAAGGCCGTGATGCCCGAATCGACCTTCGCCCGCATCTACCAAGAGATGATTAACTTCTGCAAGTGGCACGGCAACTTCGACCCCAAAACGATGGGCACCGTGCCCAACGTCGGCCTGATGGCCCAACAAGCCGAAGAATACGGCTCGCACGACAAGACGTTTGAAATCTCCGAAGACGGCGTCGCCAACATCACCGATCTGGCTACGGGTGAAGTGCTGTTGAGCCAAAACGTCGAAAAGGGCGACATCTGGCGCATGTGCCAAGTCAAGGATGCCGCCATCCGCGACTGGGTCAAGCTGGCTGTGAACCGTGCGCGCAACTCCGGTATGCCCGTGGTGTTCTGGCTCGACGCCTACCGCCCCCACGAAGCCCAGCTCATCACCAAGGTCAAGATGTATCTGCACGAGCACGATACCACTGGCCTCGATATCCAAATCATGAGCCAAGTGCGCGCCATGCGCTACACCTTGGAGCGCGTGATCCGTGGCCAAGACACCATCAGCGCCACCGGCAACATCCTGCGCGACTACCTGACCGACCTGTTCCCGATCATGGAACTGGGCACCTCGGCCAAAATGCTGTCTATCGTGCCCTTGATGGCCGGTGGCGGTATGTACGAAACCGGCGCGGGCGGCTCGGCTCCCAAGCATGTGCAGCAACTGGTGGAAGAAAACCACCTGCGTTGGGACTCGCTGGGCGAGTTCTTGGCACTGGCGGTATCGCTGGAAGACTTGGGTATCAAAGAGCACAATGCCAAGGCCAAACTGCTGGCCAAGACCTTGGATGCTGCTACCGGCAAACTGCTGGACAACAACAAGAACCCCTCGCCCAAGACTGGCCAGTTGGACAACCGTGGCAGCCAGTTCTATCTGGCCCTGTACTGGGCGCAAGAGCTGGCAGCCCAAACTGAGGATGCCGCACTGGCCGCCCAGTTTGCACCGCTGGCCCAGCAGCTCACCGACAACGAGGAAAAAATTGTGGGTGAACTCAATGCCGTGCAAGGCCAGCCTGCCGATATCGGTGGCTACTACCTGCCCGACGTGCAAAAGCTCGATGCCGTGATGCGTCCCAGCGCTACCTTGAACGCAGCTCTGGACAGCGTGCAGGCTTAATCGCGCCGTTTGGTGCTGGCCTTCAGTGTCCGTGGCTGCCACGGCACTGAGGCACCGCTAGAATCAAAAAAGCAAACACAGGCTGTGGCATTTGCCCAGCCTGTTGTCTTTTGATCCACCAAGTTTTCACTGCTATGACCCATTACCAGCATATTCAGGTGCCTGCCCAGGGCCAGAAGATCACCGTGCGCAGCGATTTGTCGCTGCACGTGCCCGATCAGCCCATCATCCCGTTTATTGAGGGCGATGGCGTGGGTGTGGACGTGACCCCAGTGATGCGGGCGGTGGTCAATGCGGCGGTGGAACGCGCGTATGCGGGCCAGCGCCAAATCCAGTGGATGGAGGTGTATGCAGGCACCAAGGCCACGCAAATCTATGGCCCAGATGTCTGGTTGCCCGACGAGACCGTTGCCGCCTTGCGCGATTTTGCGGTGTCGATCAAAGGCCCCTTGGCGACGCCGGTGGGCGATGGCATTCGTTCGCTCAATGTGGCACTGCGCCAAGCGCTGGATTTGTATGTCTGCTTGCGGCCCGTGCGCTACTTTAAGGGCGTGCCCTCGCCGCTTAAAGAGCCCGAAAAGACCAATATTGCCATCTTCCGCGAAAACTCCGAAGACATTTACGCCGGTATCGAATTTGAAGCTGGCTCAGAGCAAGCCAAAAAGCTGATCGACTTTTTGCAGCAAGAGTTGGGCACGAACAAAATCCGCTTTCCAGACACTTCTGGCATTGGCATCAAGCCAGTCTCGCGTGAGGGCACCGAGCGCCTCGTGCGCAAAGCCATCCAGTACGCTATTGACCATGACAAGCCCAGCGTGACTTTAGTTCACAAGGGCAACATCATGAAATACACCGAGGGCAGCTTTCGCAATTGGGGCTACGCCTTGGCGCAAAAAGAGTTTGGTGCCCAACCCATCGACGGCGGCCCATGGTGCCACTTTAACAACCCCAACACTGGCCGAGAAATCACCATCAAAGACAGCATTACCGATGCCTTCTTGCAACAGATTTTGTTGCGCCCGGCAGAGTATTCGGTGGTGGCCACGCTCAACCTGAATGGCGATTACCTTTCGGATGCACTGGCAGCACAGGTGGGCGGTATTGGCATTGCGCCGGGGGCCAATCTGTCTGATTCGGTGGCTTGCTTTGAGGCCACGCATGGCACCGCTCCCCGTTATGCAGGCAAGGATTATGTCAATCCCGGCTCGGCCATCCTATCGGCAGAAATGATGCTGCGCCACATGGGCTGGACAGAGGCCGCTGATCGCATCATCAAAGCACTGGAGCAGGCCATTGCCTCGAAAAAAGTGACTTACGACTTTGCCCGCTTGATGAGCGGGGCTACCCAAGTCAGTTGTTCTGGCTTTGGCCAAGTGGTCATTTCTTATCTGTGACGCTCACGAACCAGCCGGGCGCTAGCCCCAGCGCACCGGCCCCGATGTCTGCGGCCCTGATTGTGCTGCTGCTGGCGCTGTTGTTGGGGCTGCAACCCGTCACTACCGATTTGTATTTGCCTGCCCTGCCTGCTTTGCAAGGGCAGTGGGGCACCGGTATGGCGCAAGCGCAATTGACGCTCACGGCTTTGCTGTTGGCCTTTGGCTGCTCGCAATTGGTCTGGGGGCCACTGTCTGACCGTTGGGGGCGGCGGCCTATTTTGCTGCTGGGCTTGTGCGCCTATGTGCTGGCAGCCTTGGGGTGCGCGCTGGCCCAATCCATTGAGGCGTTGATTGTCTGGCGCGTCGTGCAGGGTATGGCGATGGGGGCCGGGGTGATGTGCGCCCGTGCCGTGGTGCGGGACTTATATGCGCCGGTAGAGGGGGCACAGGCCATGTCGCGCGCCCTGACGGGCTTGGGAATTATTGCTTGCCTCGGCCCACCATTGGGGGGCTGGCTGGCAGGCAGCCTAGGCTGGCGCGCTACGATGGTCGCACTGGCCGTCTTTGGTGGTCTGGCTTTGTGGTTGGTGGCGCTGCGCTTTCAAGAAACCCTGGTGCGGCCCAATGCGCAGGCGTTGCAACCGGCGCATTTGCTGCGCACTTGGCGGCAGATTCTGCGCCATCCAACGTTTTGGGCTTTTACCGCCACCACTACCTTTACCTACGCCGGGCTGTTTACCTATCTGGCCACGTCTTCGTTTACTTTTATGCAGGTATTGGGCTGGAGCAGCACTGCCTATGGCACGTTGCTGGCGTGTAATGCGTTGCTCTATGTCTGTGGCACGGTGTTGTGCCGCCGTTTGGTGATGCGCTGGGGCGTGCGCCGCAGTATGGCGCTGGCGGGGGCTTTGAGCTTGAGCGGCGGCTCGCTGATGGGCATTCTTGCACTGTTTGGTGTGCAAAACGGTTGGGCCTACGCTGTGCCGTTTTGGTTGTACCTGCTGGCCCACGGCATCCATATGCCTTGCAGCCAAAGCGGTGCTGTGGGGCCATTTCCACAGGCAGCAGGTACAGCAGCGGCACTCAATGGGGTGGTGATGATGGTGGTGGCCTTTGGTATCGGCCATTGGCTGGGTCAGCACATGAATGGCACGGTGTTGCCGCTGGCGCTAGCGGTGTGGTTTTGGGGTGCTTGCGCCGCCGCTGCCGCTTGGACATTGGTACAAAAATTTGGTGAGCCGCAAAAATCATGAATACCTCTTTGCCTTGCATCGCTCTGGCGGGCCCTACAGCCTCTGGCAAAACTGCTGGCGCATTGGCGATTGCCGCAGCGTTGGCGGCACAACAGCAGCCGGTAGAAATCATCAGCGTCGATTCGGCCTTGGTCTATCGCGGTATGGATGTGGGCACGGCCAAACCCAGCCCCGATGAGTTGGCCGCCGTGCCGCACCACCTGATTGATATTCGGGATCCGCTGCATGCCTACAGCGCCGCAGAATTTGTGCAAGATGCCACCCGTTTGGTGGCTGAGATCCAAGCACGAGGGGCCATACCGCTGTTGGTGGGTGGCACCATGCTGTATTTCAAAGCCCTGTTCGATGGCATTGACGACATGCCCGCTGCTGACCCGGTGGTGCGCGCCCGCCTAGAGGCCCAAGCTGCCGAGCAAGGCTGGCCCGCTCTGCACGCCGAGCTGGCGCGGGTCGATCCGGTCACGGCGGCACGCTTGGCCCCAGCAGACAGCCAACGCATTCAGCGGGCGCTAGAAGTCTGGCAGGTATCTGGGCAGCCGCTGTCGAGCTTTCATAAAGCGAAAGGCGCTGTGCTTGGTTCTGCGCTGGTGGCACCGGAGCATTTTTTCGCCCTAGAGCCGGACAACCGGGCTTGGCTGCACCAGCGCATTGCCCAGCGTTTTGACGCCATGCTTCATGCTGGTTTGATCGACGAAGTGCGCCAACTGCGTGCCCGTGGCGATCTGCACCCCGATTTGCCCTCGATGCGTTGCGTGGGCTATCGGCAGGTGTGGCAGGCGTTGGGCGTACAAGCCAATCTGCCTGAGGGTGCCCCGCTGAACATCGCATTGCTGCGCGAGCAGGGCATAGCAGCCACACGCCAATTGGCCAAGCGCCAGATCACTTGGCTGCGCAGTATGCCCCAGCGTCGGGTGTTGGCTTGTGACCAGCCTAACGCGCTGCCGCCATTGGTGGCAGCGGTTTTGCACAGCCTAGGGCGGGGCTAAAGCTCACTCAATGGTGAGCCGCTGTGCGCTGCCGCCTTGTTTTTTCGGTAGTGTCAGGGTGAGCACGCCGTGGTCGTACTTGGCTTTGGCCTGCGAGGCATCGAGATCGGCAGGCAACTGAAAGCTGCGTGCTACTTCGCCAAAATAGCGCTCTGAGCGCAGTACTTTTTCGCCTTCGGTGTGCCGATCAAGCTGGCGCACCTCGGCACGCAAACTAACCACATTGCCTTCTACAGAGACGTGGATATCTTCCTTGAGCACACCGGGCACTTCTGCTTGCACGGTGTAGCCAGTGTCGGTTTCTTTCACGTCCACCTTCATTTGTGCTGGGGAAGGCAGTGGGTCGCCATGCAGCGGGCGGATGTAGTAACCGGGATTGACGTCTTTGAGCAGTTCATCCAGCAGTCCGCCGCGACCAATCAATGCATTCATGAGGGGGTTCCTTCAAAACAGGTTGGAGAAAATGTCCATGCACTACGATAGGCACCCGCATAAGATAAGCCGCTTGTGGCCCAAATTCAAGAGGGAAAACACACCCGCAGGGTGCAGGCACAGTGGGCTGCTTTGGTTCTTTCCTGCACAAAGCTGATACGCCGGTGATAATCAGTGCTTTCCCTCCGATCCCCTGCCGTCGGTTTTTTATCCATGACGCTCTCCCTTTGCACCGCACAGCTCAATTTTGTCGTTGGTGACCTCTCTGGCAATGCGCAAAAGATCATTGCTGCGGCCCATGAGGCCCATGCTGCGGGTGCCCATTTGTTGCTTACCCCTGAACTGGCCATTTGCGGTTATGCGGCAGAAGATTTGTTTTTGCGCCCAGCTTTCCAAGCCGCCTGTGATGAGGCCGTGCAAACCGTAGCCTGTGACACCGCCCATTTGCAGGGATTAGTGATTGTGCTGGGCCATCCACAGGCAGTGGCTGGCGCGGGTTTGGTCTGCAATGCGGCCAGCGTACTGCGCCACGGCCAGATCGAGCAAACTTACGCCAAGCAGTCCCTGCCCAACTATGGCGTCTTTGACGAGCAGCGCTATTTTTCCTCTGGCTCCCAGCCCTGCGTGTTCGAGGTGCAGGGGGTGCGTGTCGGGCTGTTGGTGTGCGAGGACGCTTGGCACCCCGGCCCGGCGCGCGCAGCAGCGGCAGCGGGTGCGCAAGTGCTTGCTGTTATCAATGCCTCGCCTTTTCATGGTGGCAAACCGGCAGAACGCGAACAGGTGCTGTATGCCCGTGCGCAAGAAACTGGCCTGCCCGTGGTCTATGCCCATTTGGTGGGCGGCCAAGATGAACTGGTGTTTGATGGGCACTCTTTTGCCTTGCACGCCGATGGCAGCGTGGCTGGGCGCGCCGTAGGCTTTCAAGAAACGCTGTTTTTTATCCAAGCACGCTCTACCCCTGCCGGATTGCATTTTGCCGCTGACATCATCCCCCACGCTAGCCCTGAGGCCGACTTGTGGCACGCACTGGTGCTGGCGGTGCGCGACTATGTGGGCAAAAACGGCTTTCCGGGGGCTTTGCTCGGCCTGTCGGGTGGTATTGACTCGGCCTTGGTGCTGGCGATTGCCGTGGATGCTTTGGGTGCCGATAAGGTACGTACCGTGATGATGCCCTCGCCCTACACGGCAGACATCAGTTGGCTTGACGCCCGCGACATGGTGGCCCGCTTGGGCGTGCATTACGACGAGATCGCTATTGCGCCGCAGTTTGATAGCTTCCGCCAAGCGTTGGCCGGGGTGTTTGATGGTCGCCCCGAAGACACCACCGAAGAAAACATCCAAGCCCGCATCCGGGGCACGTTGCTAATGGCTATGTCCAACAAGTTGGGTGCTATCGTGCTCACTACCGGCAACAAGAGCGAGATGGCCACCGGTTACTGCACCCTGTATGGCGATATGGCCGGGGGCTTTGCCGTGATTAAAGATTTGGTCAAAACCACGGTGTACGACTTGGCCCGCTGGCGCAATGCCCACGATCCTTACGGCACGGGTTTTAATCCGATTCCTGAGCGCATTATCACCCGCCCACCCAGTGCCGAGCTGCGCCCAGATCAAACCGACCAAGACAGCCTGCCCCCCTATGAGGTGCTCGATGCTATCGTCGTGCGCTACATGGAAAATGATGAGCCGATTGCTGCCATCATCCAAGCGGGGTTTGCCCCAGCGGATGTGGAGCGCGTGACGCGGCTCATCAAGCTCAATGAATACAAGCGCCGCCAAGCCCCGCCCGGCCCGCGCCTGACCCGGCGCAGTTTTGGCAAAGACTGGCGCTACCCCATTACCAGCCGTTTTCGGGCCTGAGCCTGCACCGGTCTGCCGATTTAACCATCAGAGGAGTTGTCTTTATGAAAATGATCACCGCCGTTATCAAGCCGTTCAAACTCGAAGAAGTGCGCGAGGCGCTGGCCGATTGTGGCGTCACTGGCCTGACGGTGACGGAAGTGAAGGGCTTTGGCCGCCAAAAGGGCCATACCGAGTTGTACCGGGGCGCTGAGTACGTGGTGGACTTTTTGCCCAAGGTGAAGGTAGAAGTGGTGGTCAAGTCCGATGATGTAGATCGCTGCGTCGATGCCATCGTCAATACTGCCCGTACCGGCAAGATTGGCGACGGCAAGATTTTTATCACCCCTGTGGAGCGCGTGGTGCGTATCCGTACCGGTGATTTGGACGACAACGCGGTTTAAAGCACCGATTCCAAGTTGACGCTGGCGGCGCGGCAGCCCGCCGCCTGCACCAGATCGCGTAGCAGGGTGGCGTGGTCGCTGCTGCTTTGGACAAGACCCAGTTGCCACGACCCCATAAAGTCGTGGCTGACGCTGGTCTGCACAAAACTGAGCAAGCCGTCGTAGTAACCAGCCACATTGAGCAAACCAATGGGTTTTTGGTGGTAGCCCAACTGGCGCCAAGTCCAGACTTCAAACAATTCTTCAAAGGTGCCAATGCCACCGGGCAATGCCAAAAAGGCGTCGCTGCGGTCAGCCATCAGCGCTTTGCGTTCGTGCATGGTTTGCACCACATGCAGCTCGTCACAGGCTTCGCGGGCGTGTTCTAGGGCGGCCAAACTGTGTGGAATAACCCCCACCACGCGGCCTCCAGCCGCTTGGGTGGCATCTGCCACCGTGCCCATCAGGCCGTTGCGGCCACCGCCATACACTAATTGGCCGCCGTGGCTGCCAATCCAATGCCCAACCCGGCGGGCGGCGTCGGCAAACTGGGGATCATTGCCCGTGCGCGAACCGCAATAGACGGCCAGCGAAAACGCCGGTTCAGCCATGAAAAAACCTTTGAAAAATGGCACTGGCCCAAATGCCCAAGCACAGCAACAAGGTGAGCAAAACGGCAGCACTGCCCATGTCTTTGGCCCGCTTGGACAAAGCGTGCCACTCTGGGCCAATGCGGTCAATCGCGGCCTCAATGCCGGTATTGAGCAGCTCGACCACCATCAGCAACACCACCGAGCCTGCCAGCAGCGCCACCTCCATCCAGTTTTGGCCTAACCAGCAAGCACTGGGTAGCAACACCAGAGCGGCTAAGGCTTCTTGGCGAAATGCTGGCTCGGCCCAACCAGCCCGCAAGCCATGCAGCGAGTAACGTGTGGCGTGCCACAGCCGGTGCAAGCCAGTGCGGCTCTTTTGGGCGTTGACTGGCTCGGCGCTAGGGTGGGGAGGCTGCGTCACGGCTGGGGCTTTCGGGTATGCACAAAATGAACCAAGCGGGTGCCCGCCAGCGCATCGTGCCAAAATTGGCCCAGAGGGTGAAAGCGGCTCAAAATAGCCCAAATAGCCACCCAGCCTAGCAGCAGTGCGCTAATTTCGACCCCAGACAGGGTAAACGGGGCCGCAGCCAGCAGTGGCGGCAAAAACCACAGCCAACTGAGCACATAACGCAGCAGGGCACGCGATTGGGTTAAGGGTTGGCCTGCGGCATCTACCACGCGGATATGCCAAGTCTTCATGGCTAAGGTGTGGCCCTTGGCCCAAAACCAAGTGAAGTAAATGCCAAACACAATAAACAAAAAGCCTTGCAAGGCATGGCGGTTATCTAATGCATGGCGGGTTTGGCTGAGGGTGCCAAACAGGTAGCCCGCGATAAACACCACGCCAAACATCAACAACCCTTCATAGAGCCAGCAGGCCATGCGCCGCCGTAGGGGGGGCGCTTGCAGGTGCTGATGCGCCACTTTCGGTTGATTGGATGGCGGTGCAGGAGAGGCGGGAGCAGGAGCGTGCATTGGCGGTCAGTGCCCGTAAGCGGAAGGGGCCAGTGTGGGCACCACAGTTTCTGCCGCAGGTGTGGGCGGCGCTACCGGTTCTGCCAACGGGGGCAGGGCTTGGATGACCGGGCTGCTAGGCACAGTCACGGGGGCCGTTTCTACCACGACAGGGGGCGCTGCTGGTGTGCTGGTTTTGTTCTCCTGTGGTGGTACGGTGGGATAAGGCCGTGGTGTTATCTGCGCCGTAGCAGTTTGGCGCGGGATTTTGGGTGGATTGAGTGGATTGGCATCCTTGGCCGTAGCTGCTGGCACCTGCACCAGTTTGCGCGCTGGCACTGGGTGCAAGGCGGTGGCTGCGCCTTTGGGGCGTGGCGCTGCATGGGCTGCTAGGCGGCGTTTTTCTTCGTCACTCAGAGCTTGGTAGGCCTCCCACTGTGCCCGTTTGTTTTCCGGTGCCAGCTTGTTGGCTGCCGCAAAATTGAGCCGTGCTTGGTTGCGCTGTTGCGCGCTCAGGCTGGCCCACTCGGTCATCCGGTTATGCAGTTTGGTCTGTTCAGTTTCTGGCAAAGCAGCAAAGCTTTGCGCCAAGGCCAGCCAGCGGCGTTTTTGGATTTCACTCAGCAGCCCCCAGCGCGCTGCCAAGGGTTGCAGGGCGCGTTTTTGCTCCGCATCCAATTGGCCCCACGGTGGGCCAGAGGCCACACCCACGGCCTCTAGGTTGCGCAGGTCTTTGCCTGCCTGTGGTGGCGCAGACAACGCCTCGGCCACCAGCACTGTGCTGGGGGCCATGCGTACCTGTTGCACCACATGAGTGCCATAGGCAGCCAACACCCCCAGCAATGCCGAGGCCAGTACCAACGGTAGGTGAACGCGACGGCGTCCATCAGGGAGACGGGTAGGGTGCAACATGCAAAAGGAGTGCAGGAAAGGGCCGCAAATGCGAGTCAATGCGCTTGCGGGCTGCCACCGTTTTTCAGAAACTGCACAAATCCGGGGTCGGCATAGGCTTCTGGTGGCAAATCATCGGT
>JAIESZ010000196.1 GCA_019745615.1 Burkholderiaceae bacterium | reverse complement strand
CTGGTAGCTCGTTGGGCTCATAACCCAAAGGTCGAAGGTTCAAATCCTTCTCGCGCAACCAAATATTTAAAAGTCCATCTTGTGTGGGCTTTTTTTTGTCCAAAAAATACCGAAAGCGTAGCGCGCTGAACCAAAGTCAGCAGGCAACGGTATTGCGCACAGTCATTGCGCGCAGCACCGCTGTGAAGCAGGCGCTGAGATGCAGCGATATTTTTAACGCAAGTGCTGCTGTTTACACCCGGCGCGGCTGCACTTTGCTTGCGGCTAACTTGGCGTTGTGACGGGCGGTATCGATATCGGTAGCACGGGCCAGCGCCACGCCCATGCGGCGCTTGGCAAAGCTTTCGGGTTTGCCAAACAGGCGCAAGTCGGTGCCTGGTACGCGCAGTGCCTCATCTACTCCGTCAAATACGATGCCGCTGGCTTCCATACCACCGTAAATCACGGCGCTGGCACCGGGATTGCGCAGGCTGGCATCTACTGGCAGGCCCAGAATGGCTCGGGCGTGCAATTCAAATTCGCTCTGGTGTTGGGTGCAGAGGGTGACGAGGCCTGTGTCGTGCGGGCGCGGGCTAACTTCGCTGAACCAGACCTGCTCGCCTTGCACAAACAATTCAACGCCAAACAGACCCTGACCGCCCAAATTGTCGGTGACGGTTTTGGCAATGTGGCGCGCTTTTTCTAGCGCAGCGGGGTGCATGGGGTGTGGCTGCCAGCTTTCGACATAGTCGCCACTGACCTGCACATGGCCGATAGGGTCGCAAAAATGGGTTTCTACCTGGCCTTCGGCACCCAAGGCACGTACGGTGAGTTGGGTGATTTCGTAATCAAAATCGATAAACCCTTCGACAATCACGCGGCCGTGGCTGACACGGCCACCGGCCATGGCGTAGTCCCAAGCTTTTTGCACATCTTGTGGGCCGTCGATTTTGCTTTGGCCCTTGCCAGAGCTGCTCATGACCGGCTTGACGACGCAGGGGTAGCCAATACCGCCATCAATGGCAGCCTGCAACTCGGCCAAGGAATCACAAAACTGGTAGGGGCTGGTGGGTAGCCCCAGCGTTTCTGCTGCCAAGCGGCGGATGCCTTCGCGATCCATGGTGAGGCGGGCAGCGCGGGCGGTAGGGATGACGCGCACGACGCCTGCGGCTTCCAACTGCTCCAGCATCGGGGTGGCAATGGCCTCGATTTCGGGCACCACCAGATGGGGTTTTTCGGTCTCAATCAGGGCTTGCAATTGCGCCGGGTCGCTCATGGCGATGGTGCGTGCATGGTGCGCTACCTGCTGGCCGGGGGCATGATCGTAGCGATCTACGGCAATGGTTTCTACGCCCAGCCGTTGCAAGGCGATGAGCACCTCTTTGCCCAGTTCGCCAGAGCCGAGCAGCATCACTTTGGTGGCGTGCGGAGACAGGGGGGTGCCAAGGGTGGTCATGAGAGAGACTTTCCAGAAGAATGGATCTAATAAAATGCAGTGGGCCGCTAGCTTGCAGAGACTTCAACGCACAGCAACTGGCTGCCACTTTAATGCAGAGCGCAAAATGATGGCAGTGCGTCACAGAACTTGGTTATGCTGTATCACCCGCAGCATGGGCGAGAGAGACACGCTTGCTACGGGCATCGCCTTTGTTCTACTTTGAAGAGGATTTTGTATATGAGTATCACCACTGTCGGCATCATCGGTGCCGGAACTATGGGCAACGGTATTGCACAAGTTTGCGCTGTTGCTGGCATCCATGCCATTCTGGTAGACATCTCTGAGGCTGCTGTGCAAAAGGGCTTGGCCACTGTGGCGGGCAGCTTGGATCGTTTGGTGAAAAAGGAAAAAATTAGCGCCGCTGACAAAGACGCTATCTTGGCCCGTATCAAAACCAGCACCAGCTACGACGACCTGAAGGCCGCGCAACTGGTGATTGAAGCCGCCACCGAAAACCACGACATCAAGGTCAAGATTCTCAAGCAGGTGGATGCGCTGGTGGGGCCTGAAGTCATCATTGCCACCAACACTTCGTCTATTTCCATCACTGAGCTGGCTGCTACTACCAGCCGTGCTGAGAAATTTGTCGGTATGCACTTCTTTAATCCCGTGCCGATGATGGCGCTGGTGGAAGTGATCCGTGGCTTGCAAACCAGCGATGCTACCCACGCTGCCGTGCAAGAGCTGGCCAAGGCGCTGGGCAAGACACCGATCACCGTGAAAAACAACCCCGGTTTTGTCGTGAACCGCGTGCTGATTCCGATGATCAACGAAGCCTTCTTTGTGCTGGCCGAGGGCTTGGCTACGGCGGAAGACATCGACGCTGGTATGAAGCTGGGCTGCGGCCAGCCGATGGGGCCATTGGCGTTGGCTGACCTGATCGGTCTGGATGTTTGCTTGGCGATTATGGAAGTCTTCCTCGAAGGCTTTGGCGACAGCAAATACCGTCCCGCTCCGCTGCTCAAGGAAATGGTGGCCGCTGGCCGTTTGGGCCGCAAGACGGGCCAAGGCGTGTACAAGTACTGAGCCGCTGTTTGCGCTTGCCAATAGGGCTACACCCTGTTGGCTACTGCCGGAATATACGTGTGTATATTCCGGCTTTTTTATGGCCCAAGGCGCGGCACATTGGTTGCACAATGGCCGTATGAATGCCTCCACCGCCCCTTTGGCCGCACACCCTTTTTTCTCCTTGACGCCCGATGTGGTGCTGGATGCGCTCGCCCATATAGGCCTGTATGGTGATGGCCGCTTGATGGCGTTGTCTTCCTACGAAAACCGCGTCTACCAAGTCACCCTAGAAGACGGTAGCCGTGTGGTGGCCAAGTTTTATCGCCCTGAGCGCTGGAGCCATGCACAAATTTTGGAAGAACACGCCTTTGCTGCCGAATTGATGCGGGCTGAGGTGCCCGCCGTTGGGCCGCTGCGCTTAGAGGGGGAAACTTTGCATCAATATGGCGGTTTTTCCTTCTCAGTCAGCCCTTGGCGGGGTGGCCGCCAGCCAGAGCTAGACGATTGGGAGGTGCTGGAGTGGCTGGGGCGTTTTATGGCACGTATCCACAACGTGGGGGCGGCACGGCCTTTTGTGGCCCGACCGGCTTTAGACCTGAGTACTTTTGGCACTGAGCCACAGCATTGGTTGTTGGCACAAGAGGTGATTCCGTTGGATATGCAGTCAAGCTGGCGCGATGCCTGCGAGCAGGCGCTGGCCCTGATAGCCAGCGGTGGCCCGCAAGGCTACCGGTTGCAAGATGCCAGCGTTTTGCGCCTGCATGGCGATTGCCACCCCGGCAACATTTTGTGGACGCCACTGGATGAATATGGGCGGGGTGGCCCGCATTTTGTCGATTTGGACGATGCACGTATGGGGCCAGCGGTGCAGGATTTGTGGATGCTGCTGTCGGGGGATCGACGCCAGCGCACCGGGCAATTGAGCGCGCTGCTCGACGGCTATGAACAAATGCGCCCCTTTGACCGGCGTGAGTTGGCGCTGATCGAGCCACTGCGCACGCTGCGCTTGATCCACTACAGTGCTTGGCTGGCCCGGCGCTGGCAAGATCCGATTTTTCCGATCAATTTTCCGTGGTTTGGCAGCAGCGACTATTGGCGCGGCCAAGTGGATATGCTGCACGAGCAGATCGAGGCCATGCAGGAAGAACCCTTATTGGCCTAATAGTAATAATTTATAAGATAGAAAACTGCATTTGTCTTATTTGATTTAGAGAGAAGCGTTTTCACGCTTGACTGGCTCTGCGTTCCTCAAATGGAGAGCCCATTTCAACCCCTTGAGGCTTTACCACGGGATCACCATGCACCACCGCCAGTACTATTCGGACAGACGCCAGTTTCTGCATACTACTGGCCGGGCGTTGGCCGCCAGCGCTGTAGGTTGGACAGGCCAGACGCTGGCACAGAGCAAGATACGCATTGGGGTGACGCAAATTGTTTCCCATGCGGCTTTGGATGCCGACCAAAAAGGGTTTGAAGCGGCACTGGCCAGTGCAGGCTTCAAAGAGGGCGTGAACCTGAGCTACCTGCGCCACAATGCCCAAGGCAGTTTAGAGCAGGCCAGCGTTATTGCCCAAACCTTGGTGCGTGAGCGGGTCGATCTGATCCACAGCATTGCCACCCCCACCACGCAAGCGGTGGTGCAGGCCACGCGCAGTATTCCGATTGTTTTTTCTTCTATTACTGACCCTGTGGGGGCCGGCATCGTGCCCCAACGCAGTGAGCGCGGCCAAGCCAGTGGCAGCAACGTCACGGGGGTGAGTGACCTGTGGCCGGTGGTGCTGCAAATGGAAACTTATGCCAAGATGGCCCCGCAAGCCAAGCAGTGGGGCACCATCTACAACCCCACTGAAGTCAACTCCGTGACCCATACCAAGGCCATGCGGGCTGCCGCGCAGCAGTTGGGGCTGGAGCTGATCGAGGTAAAAATCAGCCGCAGCAGTGAGGTGGGCCCGGCGGCCACGTCGCTGGTGGGCAAGGTGCAGGCGTTTGCCATCACCTCAGACAACACGACGGTGGCTAACTTAGAAGCCTTGGTGGCGGTGGCTAACCAGCATCGCATACCGCTGTTTGCGGGCGATGTGGATAGCGTGGCGCGTGGGGCGGTGGCGGCCTATGGGTTAGACTACTTTTTGGTGGGCTACGCGGCGGGCAAAAAGGCTGCATTGGTGCTCAAGGGGGCCCCCGTGGGCAGCATCCCTTGGGGGCCGGTAGAAAAATTTAGTCTGGCGCTCAACTTGCGTGCTGCCAAGGCACAGGGTGTGACGATAGCCCCGGCCTTGCTGAAAAAAGCCGACAAGGTGCTGGAATAGCCCTCCCGCTTTAGCACCATGAAGCTCTTGGGCAGCATCTACATTGCCATCACCATTTTGGTGTTGACCACGGCTATTGGCTGGTATGTGGATGTGCACAACGAACAGATGCACGAGCGCCATCTGGACGTACACACGCAGTTAGAGCACATGGTGCGGTTGCAGCAGGAGCTCAATGGCATGTTGACTACGGCGGTGCTGGAAGAAAACACCCTGCGTGCCAGCACCTACGACCGGGTGGGGGCTGACTTGGATAGCACGCTGCAATCGGTGAAAACCTTGACCGTTACCTTGGGCTTGTCTGACGAGATGACGGTGGTGCAGGCCGACCAAGACAAGCTGCGCACCATTGAGGCGCAAGCTCTGGCTGCCATGCGCCAAGAGCAATGGCCGCAGGCCCGGCAGCTGTTGTTTGATGACGACTATCGGCTTACTAAAAAAATCTACGAAATCAACAGCGAAACTGCTGTGGGAGCGCTCTCGGCGCAGTTGGGCGCGCAGGCGCAGCACTTTGCCCAAGCACGCACGGCAGCCTTGAGTTTGCGCGTTGGAGCGGTGCTGCTGCTGATTGGTGTGAGTGTGGTGTTCTCGCGCCGCTTGCGCGATGAATTGCGCGTGCGTGAGCACATGGAGCATGAAATTCAGGCTGCCAATGCCATATTGGAGGACAGTGTGCGCAAGCGTACCGCCGAGCTCGAAGCGGCCAATCGCCAATTAGCTATCCTGAGCACCACCGACAGCCTGACCCAGTTGGCCAACCGGCGCAAGTTTGATGAGGTGTGGCAGACCGAGTGGCAGCGTGCCGCCCGTCAAGGTACGCCTTTGGCGTTCATCATTCTGAATGTGGATTTTTTCAAGCGCTATAACGACCATTATGGTCACCAAGCGGGCGATGTGTGTTTGCAACAGGTGGCAAGCATTTTGTCCAGTGGCATCCATCGGGCGGGTGAACTGGTGGCCCGTTATGGGGGCGAGGAGTTTGTGCTGGTGTTGCCCGGTGCTGATATGGCCGATGCCTGTGCCAGTGCCGAACGCATCCGCGCTGCGGTGCAGGCGGCAGCCATTGCGCATGCTGACTCGCCACTGGGGCCGGTGGTCACGGTGAGTGTGGGCGTGGCTGCGGACACGCCGCGTATCGGTGCCCATCCTGAACACCTGTTGCGTGCTGCCGATGCGGCCCTTTACCGGGCCAAGGCCCAAGGGCGCAACTGTTGCTGTGCAAACCCCATCGAATCGGCCTAGCCTCACTGGTGTTGCGTGCCGTAGCTTAGTTAGGGCCGCAGCGCGGCTAAGGCTTGGCGCAGCCCTTGTGGGTTGCAATCTGGCGCTGCCAATGCCGCACCTACCTGCAACTGCACCCGCCCCCAAGCAGTATGGGCCGGTTGGTGCAGGGCCAAAGGCACACAGGGCACCTCGATACCCGCAGCACGGGCTTGCATTAGCAAGTCTAGGCCGTCTTGTTCGCAGGCTACAGCCAGCAGATCGCCGCCCCGCAGCACCTGTAAGGCAGCGGCTTGTGCCTGTTGGTGTGCCAGCGGGTTGTGTGATTCAGGCACGAGGGCAATGGCCTTGGAGAGCCGCAGCAACCAGCCCCTGATGGGGTGACGCAACAGCGCAGGCTCGACGACAAAGCAGATGGGCCGGGGGCTGGCTGCCATCAGCAACAAGCGATCAGCAAAACTGGCATGGTTGCACACCAGTACAGCAGCACCGGTGGTGGGCAGGTGTTCATCGCCTGTGACTTTGAAGTGATAAACCAAGCGCGATAGCACCCACGCCATAAAGCGCAGCAGGTATTCGGGCACCAACAAAAAGATATAACCGGCCACCACCGCATTAGCCAAGCCAGTGGCTAAAAAGACTTCGGGCACCGTCCAGCCTGCGCCCAACAAGGCCCCGGCCAGCACCGAACTGGCAATCATGAACAGGGCATTGAGGATGTTGTTGGCGGCAATGATACGGGCGCGGTGTGTGGGTTGGCTGCGTATTTGGATCAGGGCGTACATGGGCACGCTGTACAAGCCAGCAAACAGACTGAGCAGCAGCAGATCGAGCACCACCCGCCAATGGGCGGGCTGGGCGATAAAAGCAGCTACGCCCATCTGCGCTGCTGGCGGCAAGCTGTGCGCGGCCCAATACAAATCCACCGCAAACACGCTCATTCCAATGGCCCCCAGCGGTACCAGCCCGATCTCGACATGGCGGCGCGACAGCACCTCGCACAGCAGCGAGCCGGTGCCAATACCCACCGAAAACACCACCAGCAGCAGCGAGGCGACATGGGCATCGCCATGCAACACATCACGGGCAAAGCTAGGAAACTGTGCCAAAAACACCGCGCCAAAGAACCACATCCAACTGATGCCCAGCAAGGAGCGAAACACCACGATGTTGCCGTGCGCCAGCTTGAGGTTGCGCCAAGTCTCGCTGATCGGGTTCCAGTTGATGTGCAAATGCGGGTCGGTGGCAGGGGTGGTTGGAATGAACTGTGCCAGTCCGCGCCCCACCAGTGCCAGCCCCAAGCAGGCCAACGCCACTGTGGTCGGGCCAATGTCGGGCAAGGCTACCAACAGGCCCCCTGCCACATTGCCCAGCAAAATGGCGACAAACGTGCCCATCTCAATCATGCCGTTGCCGCCGGTCAGTTCGCGCTCGCTTAAGGCTTGGGGCAAATAAGCAAACTTGACTGGGCCAAACAGGGTGGAATGCACGCCCATTAAAAAAGTACACCCTAGCAGTACGGCCACACTGCCTGCCATAAAGCCCCAGCCCGCCAGCGCCATGATGGCAATTTCTAGGTTTTTGACAAAGCGGATGATGCGCGTTTTTTCCAACTTGTCGGTGAGCTGGCCTGCGGTGGCTGAGAGCAGCAAAAACGGCAGGATAAACAACGCCCCAATCACCAGCCCGGCCAGCGATGCGGGCAGCCAAGCCACCTGAAGCTGGTAAGTGACCAGCACGGTAAAGGCAAATTTGAACAGGTTGTCATTGGCCGCACCAGCAAACTGCGTCCAAAAAAAGGGTGCAAACCGGCGCTGGCGCAGCAGGGCAAACTGGTTGGGATGGTCAGGGTGGGGCATGGCAGAAGACTCGCAAGGGCTAAAAGGCAAGGCCGATTGTGCCCACTGCCCACGTCACCAAGGGAGCCAAAGCAGGGCTGGGCGCATCCGGTGATACCGGCGGTATCTACCATAGCCCCTCTATCATGGCCCTATGAGCACCACCGCCGACCTTGTTATCGCCCTCAAGCAAGAACTCAAAGCTGCCGGGCTGACCTATGCCGATGTGGCCCAAGCGCTGGGCATGGCCGAGTCCAGCGTCAAGCGGATGTTGGCCAAGGGCGATATGCCGCTGTCGCGCATGGATGCCATTTGCCGCGTGCTCAAAATGGATTTTGCCGATTTGGCCCGGCGTGTGCTGGAGGCCCAGCCGCTGCTGGCCCAACTCAGCCACGCTCAAGAGCAAGCGGTGGTGGCCGACCGGGTGCTGCTGTTGGTGGCTATCTGCGTACTGAGCCAATGGACACTGGAGCAAATCACCAGCAGCTACCGCGTCACGCAGGCACAGGCGATTGCCGCTTTGGCCCAACTTGACCGCATTGGCATTATTGAACTGCGGCCCCTGAACCGCTACCGCCTCAAACTGGCCAAGACCTTCCGCTGGCGGCCCCACGGGCCGGTGATGCAGTATTTTCGGGAACATGCGCTGCTGGACTATTTTGGCGGCGGCTTTGATGGCTCCGGCGAGGGCTTGTTGCTGGTGCATGGCAGCATCAGCCGGGCCTTGGCACCGGCCTTTATGGAGCGCTTGCAACGGGTGGCGCAAGACTTTGCCCAGCAACATCTGGCCGACCAAAAACTGCCCGAAAGCCAGCGCGAGGGTTACACCCTGCTGCTGGCTGCGCGCCGCTGGGAATTTGCCGCCCTTGCAGCCATGCGCCGCTGAGTTGGGTGCTGTGGCAAAGCCCGTGTTGCACTCGGATTCTTGGGGTACGATTCTGACCCTAGGTATAGTTACCAACAGTGGCGCGCCGATGTCCGGTGCCCCGAACTACCCTTTACAAGGATTGCCCATGTTTCCTGAGTACCGCGAACTGATTACCCAACTCAAACACGTTGACCACCATTTCACCCGTCTGTTTGACGAGCACAACGACCTCGATCACAAGATCAAGGGCATGGAAGCGCGCACCATCCCCGGCACCGATGTCGAAATCGAAAACCTGAAGAAGGAAAAGCTGCACCTGAAGGATCAGCTCTATGTGATCTTGCAAAAGAAGGCGGCTGAAACGGCTTAATCGTTGTGAGAAGCCGGGTCTGTCCACCAGCAGCGCCGGTTTCACGCTATAGCCAGGGCACCCTTGTGGTGCCTTTTTTTTGTGCTGGCTTAATCGCTGATGTCTGGCGCTGCGGGCGCGGTAAATACCGTGAGTACGGCGGTGTAGCCATACAGGTGCTGGCCAGCGATCTCGCCACCGGCAAAAAAGCCTACCAGCGGCACATCGCCCAGCGCATGGCGCAGCAATTGCAGCTCTGCACCCGGCGCGCCAAAGTGGTTGCCCCCACGGCCAGAACAACTGACATAAAGGGCCCCGGTGATATGCCGCTGGGGTAGCGGGGCCAGATCGGGGGCTAGCTCTTCGCGCACCTCAGTGCAGATACGCACCAAGTCGGCGCGGGCGGCAGCGGCATGGCGCTGGCAAAACTGCAAGCCCATGCCCGGCTGCACTTGGTCGGCCAAGGCGATGCCCCGGCGGATGCCATCTAGCCCGACGATATGGCGCACGCGCACGTCAGCCCCTAAATGGCCGGGGTGTTGCACGGTGGGCCGCGGGTAGCTCTTGGGGGGATCGGTCAGGCCCGCCAACAGGCCACGCACGCGCTCTACTGCTTGGTGCGGATCGGCTTGTAGCGATACCCCTAGCGTGCGCAACAACACATCCAAGGCAGGCTCGCCATCGAGGGCCAGCACGACGTTGTCTTGGGCGGCGGTGATGTGGTGGCGTGGCCCCACTGGCTGGCAACCTTGGGTCACTTGCGTGACCAGCCCCAGCCCTGCGCCCCACGCTACCCCAGACAGGCCGCCATGAAACACGCCACTGGCCGCGCCTTGCCCGGCCACGGTGCCCGCGCCACTGACGGCAAACTGCACCCGCGCGCCCCGGCTGGCGGCCAAGCCACCAAAAACGCTGCCGCTGCTGGTGCGCTCGGCCATCTCGGCAATCAAACCGGGTAAATCGGGGGTGTGCCCATCGGCATGTACCAGCGCGGTGTGCGCCGTAAAGCCACTGCTGCTGCCCGTGCGCGGTAGCGGTGCCACACCGGAGAACACGCGGTATTGGTCTACCGGCAGTTCTAACAACATCAGCGCCAGCGCAGGCTCGTCAAAATACTCGGCCCCGTTGGCACACACGCCCACACCCACGGTGCCGCTCCAGTCGGTCACGGTAGGTAGCTCGGCACTGAAAAAATCCAAAATGGCCTGCGCCTCACTGGCGTAATGGTCGGTGATGTAGAGCAAGCCCAAATTGGGCATGTCGGCATAGCCGGGCAAAGCCATGTAGCCGCGCAATTGCGCCAGCGCCAAAGAAGCAGCCATGCGCCACTGTGGGTGTGTGGCATGGCCTGTGGGACAGAGTTTCATGGGTGGCTCCTCCACAGGCTAGGATGCGCAGCCCAGACGATCAACGGGCGGCCTTGGTGCGCCGGGCACTGGTTTTGCGTGGTTCGGCATCAGATTCGGTTTCGGTTTCGGTTTGAGCGCCTTGCTCTGGCCCGGCTGGCGCGCTGCTGGTGGTGGCAGGTTTGCGGCTGGGTGGGGTCTTTTTGGCGGGGGTTGCTGCTTGGCTGGCCTGCTGCGCGGCAGCGCTGGCCGCTGAGGCCGCTTGCAGGGTGGCCTCTTGTACCGTTTGCACGCTGTGGGCCGCTATATCGGTGGCCTGCTTGAAGGCTTGTGCCGCTAAGTCGGTGGCACCGGCTTTGGTGGCCTCGGTCATGGCGGTGGCGGCAATTTGCTGGAACTGTTGGGTCAGGGCACCCCACCACTGCATCGGATCGATGACACCGGCGGAGGCGGCACTGGCGTCTGCTGTATCGGCGGCTGGGGCCGGTGCTGGCGCTGGTGCCGCTGCTGGGGCGGCCTTGGGCTTGGCACTGGTATCCGGTGTTTTGATGGTGAAGGCGTTGGCCATGTCGGCCATGCTGAAGTTCATGCCCTTGAGGGTGGACAAGGTCATCTTTTGCACTTCTAGCGCTTGGATGGTGGCACTGAGCGCCCGTGAGTTTTGCTCTAGCCAGAACTGTACCGATTTCAGCTCGCTGATGCGTTTTTCTATCTCTTCGACGCTGATGGTGGGTGCTATCCAGCTCGACATATTGGGTATTTGCGGCGCGCTGTTGCTGGCCCCTTGGGTGAGGTTTTGCAAAAAGTCAAAGCCGGGCAAAAAATTGCCGAAACCGAAAGAAGATGTATCGCTCATGGCCGCTCCGGGGGATTGTCAAAAGGTAGCTACAGCTTAACCCAAGGCAGCCCCGCCAGAGCGCTCCATTTCCTGCCTCAGTGCTGGTGCGCTGCTCCATGCATGGGGGCGTGGCTAGGCATTTTGGCTTGCACCGGCACCTGCAAAGACAGTTGCGACTGTCCGCCTTGGGCATCTTGGAATACCAGCGTGAGGGGCACTTGCGTGCCTTGGGCCAGAGGGGCCTTCAAGTCCATGAGCATGACGTGGTAGCCGCCGGGCTTGAGTTCTACGGCTTGGCCTGCGGGCAGGTCTAGCCCGGCAATGGCGCGCATTTTCATGACATCGCCATCCATTTTCATTTCATGGATTTCGGTCACGCCCGCTGCGGCAGATTCTGCCCGCACCAGACGGGTGGCGCTGCTGGCGGTCAGGCGCATAAAGGCTCCGGTGGCCTTTTGGCCGGTGACGCTGGCGCGCGCCCAAGCGTTGTCCGCCACTACTGGCGCTGCTGCCGTTTGGGCATGGGCGGCACTGGCCCACAGGGCAGCGCTGAGAAACAGGGGGGAGGCGATGCGTTGCAACAACATAGGATGAACTCAAAAAGGAGGTGGCCCTACGGGGCGGCACCAGAAAAGATGGAAAACCGCACCCATTGTAGGAAGCGGCTAGGAAATACTGACGGCTTGTCAGACCAGCCCTTGCTGTAACAGTTCCTGCAAGCCACTGGCGCGCT
The DNA here is from genome assembly GCA_019745615.1 of Burkholderiaceae bacterium. Lineage (GTDB taxonomy): Bacteria > Pseudomonadota > Gammaproteobacteria > Burkholderiales > Burkholderiaceae_C > Simplicispira. The sequence goes on along the minus strand of JAIESZ010000196.1, from coordinate 1,109 downwards.
GCGTGGGCTGGCGCAAAGCGGCACTGAGCAGCCCCGGCTGCGCCGATACCAGCGTGAAGGCTTGGCGCGCACGGGTGATGCCGGTATAGACCAGCTCGCGGCTTAACACCGGCCCGGCTTGGGGTGGCAGCACGAGCACGGTGTGCTCAAACTCTGAGCCTTGGCTTTTGTGTACCGTCATGGCAAAGGCGGTTTCGACATGGGCCAAGCGGCCTACCCCCACCGAGCGCAGTTGCGGCCCATCGGCAAAATAGACGCGCAAATTGCCCACACGGCCACTGTGTTGGATGGAGGGCAGGGTGATGCCAATATCGCCATTGAACACGCCCAGCACCGGGTCGTTGCGCGTGACCATCACCGGGCGGCCCGGATACCACTCGCCGCGTGCCTGCAACCATTTGTCTTTGTGCAATTGCTGCTCTATGGCCCGGTTGAGGCCGCTGACGCCCCAGTCGCCCTCGCGCACCGTACACAAGATGCGAAAGCGCTCAAACTCGCGCAAGATGCGGCGCACCCAGTCTTCTTGCGCCTGCGTATCGCTAGTAGGGGGGCGTTGGGCCAAGGCTTCGAGGTAGCAGCGGTAGCTGGCCCCGGTGCCGTCGCGGCCCCGCACGGCCAAGGGTAAAACTTGTGCGGCATGGTCGGCGTTGATGCGGGCCAAGGTGCGCTGGGCGTTGTGGGCCAAGAGCTGGCGGGCTGCTGCTACATCACCGGCATTGACGGCCATTGCCAATTCGCCAATTGCGCCCTCAAAACGGTGGCTTTGGCGCAGCATCACGGTGTGCTGGGCCAATGCGGGGGCGGCGCTGCCCGTAGCGGCCAGAAACGGCGCTGGCAAGGGTCGCCCGGTGGTGTCTAGCGCGTACTGTGCGGTATCCACACTGTAGCGGCCTGCTTGGGCATCGCGGCACAGATCGCCCAGCACGGCCCCGGCTTCGACCGAGGCCAGTTGGTCTTTGTCGCCGAGCAAAATCAGTCGTGCCGTAGCGGGCAGGGCGGCCAGCAGGGCGGCCATCATTTCCAGATGCACCATCGAGGCTTCATCGACGATGAGCACATCCACATCCAGCGGACGGCCAGCGTGGTACTGAAACTGGCGCGTATCGGGC
>JAIESZ010000171.1 GCA_019745615.1 Burkholderiaceae bacterium | reverse complement strand
TAAAAAAGCGCAGCCCGTTGTGGGTTGCGCTTTTTTTATGCGTGGGTGGTTTTAGCCCACCAAAAACAGCGCCGGATCGACCATAGCGCGGTTGAGCATCACGCCCCAATGCAGATGCGGGCCGGTGGCGCGGCCTGTAGCCCCTACGGCACCCAAGCGCTGTCCGGTCTGCAATAGCTCGTCCACCTGCACATCGGTGCGGCTGAGGTGGCACACCATTGAGAGCAGGCCACCGCCGTGGTCAAGCCAAACGGTTTGGCCGTTGAAGAAATAATCACCCACATCTATCACCCGCCCCGGCAGTGGTGCCAGCACTGGCGTACCGGTGGCAGCGGCAATATCCATACCGCTGTGCGGATTGCGCGCTTGCCCATTGAACACCCGCCGCAGCCCAAACGAGCTGGAGCGTCGCCCCGGCGTGGGCACCTGCATCCGCAGGGTGGTAGGTAAAGGTTCGCTGAAGGTAGCCATGATGTGGCGCTGGTGGTCGCGTTCGCGTTCGTAGCGGGCGTTATCTTCAGGAGACAGATCAACCGTGCGCTGCGCTACCTTTAACTGTTGCTCTTGGTATCTTTTCGGGGCCACGGTATAGGGCAGTTGCCTGACGCCGCCTCCGGGCTGCTGCACTGCAAGCTGTGCCGCGCCCGGAGTGGCTGCCAAAGGAATACCAACCAAGGCCGTCCACTCAATGGCATCACCTAGCACCAGCACAGGCACCTCCCCAGTGTGGGCCACGGGCCGCTGCGGCGCTGGCCCCAGCGATAGACGCGCCACACCACCGGGCACCGACGAGTGCCGGGGCCAGTGATCGGGAGGCATAGATTCTGCGGTTGGCGTAGCGGCCAAAGCCATCGATGGCAGGGCTAGGCAAGCCAGCCCCCCCAGCAAGGCAGCCCGGCGCTGCAATTGAGGATCGACAAAAGGAGAATGAGAATGGGACGTCACGGTATTTCAATCGGGCACAAAGTGGGCCTAAAGATACCGCAGATGGACTCTTTTTCCCATTGCTGTGCCTATTTGGCCCGCCAACCTTGCACCAATGCCCCCAAGGCGATGCCCGCCAGCGCCCACAACAGGCTCCAGTTGCCTACGCCCAAGCCTGCAATGGCCGGGCCGGGGCAAACGCCGCACAGACCCCAGCCGACACCAAACAACGCCGCTCCCACGGCGGTATCGTGGTTCCACGTGCTGCTGTGTTGTTGAAAGCTATCTCCCTGCACCGAGCGCCCCAGCCAGCGCGGCACCAGCCGATAAGCCAATAAGGTGACGAGCACAGCGCCACCCATCACCAGCATCAGACCAAAGTCCTGAAAGCGCAGAAAACTCAGCACCACCTCCGGCTGCACCATCGTCGAAACCGCTAAGCCGAAGCCAAACAGCGCCCCCGACAGCAGCACCACCAAAAAGCGTGATAACGACATCTTGCTCCTCATACCAACCACCGTGCCACCAAATTGGCGGTCAGAAACGCCGTAGCCATAAATGTGAGCACCGCCAACAGTGACGGCCATTGCAAAGAACCCAGCCCGCAGATGCCATGCCCAGAGGTACAGCCATTGCCCAACCGTGCGCCATAACCGACCAAAAAGCCGCCCAGTAGCAATTGCCACACCGGAATGCTCGTACTCTGTGGCGCAGCATTGGCAAAAACCAGCCACCACACCAGCGCCCCCAGTATCAGCCCCAAGGCATAGACCAGCCGCCAGCCCCTGCTCTCGACAAAGCGCGGTTGCTGAAAAAAGGGCCGGTTCACCACGAATGACCAAGTGCTGGAAAACACCGAGCTCATGCCCCCGACCAGCCCGGTAAAGACAAACAACAGCGCGACACCTGCGCCAATCAAGGCCCCACCCAGCAGGTAACGCTGCCAGCCCAAGGGAAAAATAGTCAGAGTCCAATCAGTCATGGCGGCGGATTATGCGTTGTGGCTTATGAAAAGCGCTCTAGCAGGCGGCGCGAGGCCTTGTCCAGTGTGGTGCTGTCGTCATCGGCCACGGCCACGCGGTGCACCTCCACGCCATCGCGCTGGATCGAGCCATCACAGGCATTTCCTGATCAGCTCTGAGCGTTCAGCGATACTACTGATGCCAAAACAGAACACACCTAAAGCTGCTATGAACGAACTGCTGAATGAATCTGGTGGAGCTATTGCAAGGTGGCTGGAGCGGAGGTTGCCTGCCCTTGGTTCTGGATGGTGGATCGACCATGTGGCAAATCGTCTAACTTTTCAGCAGCAACGGATCCTCCAAGAAAAACGAATCCAGACTCTTGCCGACTTAGATTTGGCGGCAGTTCTTCGTGTTCTAGACCAAAATTGGAATGAGTTTGCCAGTGCAGAACGCCTACCTTGGGAGGCACGTAGTTGGGTCAAAGAACTTCAAGGAGCCCGCAATCGCTGGGCACACGCTCCATCGGGAGGTCTAAATTCGACAGACTCTTTCCGTGATGCCGATACCCTTGGGCGACTTTTGGGAATAATGGACGCTGATGCCTGTTTGCTGGGACGAATTGAACAGTTCAAGCAAGCAACTCTCTGTAAGATCGGTGTACCAGCGGCATCGTCAGCGCCTCCCATAGCGCTAACTCAAACAACGACTTTTCCACTGCAACCTGTTCCGGCAGCTCGTGTACACAGGTTTGCTGTAGGGCAGCTCTTATGCCTCAAGTCAAACCCTTGTGTCATTTTTCCTGTTCTGGAAGTGCTTATAGGTAAGGGAGCCGAGACCCGTTACCGCGTTTTTGAGGGGCAAACAAGACAACTCTATTATGAGAGCCAGCTCCAAGCGTTAGATGAGCCAGAGGACAACCGAAAGTTTTTGACTGCGATGGAGCTATCGGCCCTCATGAGTGCTGTACAGCTTTCATTCCCTTCTGCCTCAGCACTGTATTCATTAAATTCAGGGCGCGTGCGATTTGTTCCGTATCAATATAGGCCAGTGTTTAAGTTAATCAGTGCGGATCGCCCTAGGTTGTTGGTAGCCGATGAGGTTGGTGTAGGCAAGACTATCGAGGCCGGGCTGATAATCAAGGAGCTGCAAGCGCGTGGCGATATAAATTCCGTTCTCATTATTTGCCCCAAGGCACTTGTTGCCGAACGCAAGTGGGAACTAGAAATGAAACGTTTCGACGAACAATTTGTGCCGCTGAATGGTGCGCTACTTCGTCATTGCATTAAAGAAACCCACCTTGGTGGTGAGTGGCCTGTGCAGTACGAAAAATCAATACTACCGACTTCACTCTTTGATAATGATTTGCTATTTGGTAAGTCAGGGAAAAGAAAGTTTCGAGACCAAGGTTTACTGGAATTAGATCCGGCACCTAAATTTGACCTGGTCATCGTTGACGAAGCACATCATATACGAAACGCCGACACATTCTTGCACCAAGCGGTTCGCTACTTTGCCGACAATGCTGAAGCTGTTGTCTTTTTATCAGCAACACCCGTGCAGTTGGGTAGGGAAGATTTATTTACGTTGCTCAATGTGTTACGACCAGATGTCATCATTGATCCCGTTAGCTTTAGCCAGATGGCGGAGCCAAACCAGTTTATCAATGCTGGTATTCAGGCTTGCCGTCGAGGAGGTGCTGGATGGATGAGGGCGGTACGAGAGCAACTCCGCAGCGCTGTCGGAACAACTTGGGGCCGCGAAGTGCTCGCAGCTAACCCAGAGTTTCAGCGTATCTATGATGGCCTAGAAGGAGGTTTGGACGATAGCATCACACGCATCAAGACTATTGGATTACTTGAAGATCTTTACACCTTCAGTACGCTCATCAATCGGACACGACGTAGAGATATCGGTGAATTCACTACGCGCAAAGCCGAGATGATCGCAACCGACTTTACTCCAAGCCAGAAAACTCTTCACGACGACTTACTTTCTGTCATCGCACGCATTCTCACTAAGCTTCATGGAAACCAGAACGTCAAATTCATGATGACCACGGTGAGTAGACAGGCAGCAAGCAGCCTGTATGGCCTTTCCCCGGCGCTGGAAGACATCCTGCAAGGAAAACTGGCTCGACTTGAGGCAGAAGACGATAACGAGGATACTGAGGAACGTAGTCTTGATTTTGTCGATCAGCTTCGTGGTGATATCGAATCATTGATCACACGGGCCAAATCCATTGATTCAGAAGACCCCAAAGCAGACGCTTTTATGCAGATTGTCACCGACAAGCTGGCTATGCAGCAAAATAAGATACTGGTTTTCAGTACATTTCGGCACACACTTCGGTATTTGGCTGGAAAACTTTCTATTACTGGCGTGCGTTTCGGTCTTGTGCATGGCGGCGTATCAGATGATGAGCGTGCTAATCTGCGCAAAAGATTTTCATTACCAAAAGATGACGAGGAAGCACTGGACGTACTTCTCTCGTCAGAAGTTGGCTGCGAAGGGTTAGATTTTCAATTCTGCGACTGCTTGGTCAATTTTGATTTGCCTTGGAATCCGATGCGTATCGAACAACGGATTGGCCGCATCGACCGCTATGGGCAAAAGAGCGAGGCGGTGGGTATTTTTAATTTTGTGACGCTTGGAACCGTTGATGCTGAAATTTATGATCGTTGCCTTTCACGCATTGGGGTGTTTCAACATGCGATTGGGGGTAACGAAGAAATTCTTGGTGATATCACTAAAGAACTTCATAGTATTGCGGAGACCTTTAGTCTGAGTGAAGTAGAACGGGCGCAGCGACTTCAGCAGCTTTCCGATAATAAGATTCGCCAGATTGAAGAAGAACAACGCCTTGAGGAGCGACAGGGGGAGCTGTTCGGTCTCAATGTAGTAGCAGCAGCAAGCTGGGAACAGCGATTGGCGCAGTCGCGAAATCATTGGCTTGAGCCGGTGGCGCTCGGACGCGCTATTTCCTCGTATCTGACACATCGTCTTGGCAAAGAGCAAGATTATCTGCTCGGTGACAAACCCATCAAGACACTTCGTTTGAGCCTCGATGCTCGTGCAGCTCTTTTGGAGGACTACCGGAAGCTTCCTCGTTCTACGGGCTTAATGTGTCGAGCATGGGAGAAGTGGCTCAAGGGGACTGTTCCCACGCTTCAGGTCACTTTCGAGCAAGAGGCTGCGGTCGAAAACCCTAGCGTTGTTTTGTTGTCGCTGGGCCATGCCTTGTTGCGACAGGCTGCGGCGTTTCTTCAGGAGCCAGACACAGTCTTTGTCAAGATACAAGTCACTCACGACACACTTCCTGTTGGCAACCATCCCTTTGCACTGTATCGCTGGAGCAAGCAGGGCGTAAAGCAAGATGAAGAACTGGTACCAGTTGCTGAGGATGCTTCAGTGGCCGAAGCGATCTTGGAGCTCCTGCCAATTGCATCTGATGCTCCAGAGCTAGAGGCACCATCTCAGCAGGTACTGGATACACTGGATGTAGTTCACCACCAACGCTGGTTGACTAAGTCAACACAGCACGCAGAGGATAACCGACAGTTGGTAGGCGTTCGGATTCAAAGTTTGACGGCCAGTTTTAATGCGCGAAAATCTATTTTAGAAGAACATATTCTTCGAGCAACCAACGATAAAATTCGAATTATGAAGGTTGCAGAGTTAGATCGCGCAAAAATTGATTTTAATATGCGAATCACTAAACTGCACCAAGCAGAAAATAGTGGGAATGTCAAGGCTATGCCTATTGTTTTTGGAACAATTTTTATTCGGAGATAATTATAATGAGTATTATTAATGCGATTCCCAAGCAGCGGCAACAACTTTTGGATGGAATTGAAGCTAACGAGGGAGACATAAATTTAGGTATCTTTGAGGATTTTTATCCAGATCAAGCCCATTTTATTTATGAACTTTTACAGAATGCGGAGGACGCAGGAGCCACTGAAGTCAGTTTCGAGCTAACGCCACATGGATGCTCATTTGAGCACAATGGAACTCGGCATTTTAATGAGAGTGACATTCGTGGTATTACAGGGATATTTAATAGCAGCAAAAAAGATCAGAAAGATAAAATTGGAAAGTTTGGGGTCGGATTTAAATCCGTTTTTGTTTACACCGAGTCTCCTATTATTTACTCTAAAGAGTATAGTTTTAAAATTATAAAATTAGTCCTACCTCAAGAAATACCTCCAAAACCTAGTCTTGGCCTAAGGACTAGGTTTGAATTTCCTTTCAATAACCCGAAAAAGAATATTAAAACTGCATACATTGATATAAAAAATGGACTTGAGAAATTATCAGATACAACATTGCTATTCTTAAATAGTCTTCAAGATATCAAATGGAGAATTGATGCGACCGAAGGAGTAATGCAAGGCAATGTAGTCCGTAAAAATCACACCAATGCACATATTGAAATTTTGAAGATCGTTAATAACAATGAAATTATTAGCTCACATTGGCTTCGGTTTTCAAAGCCAGTGAGAAATTTAGCACAACAACAAGCAGCGATAGCCTATGAACTGGAATTAACTACAGAGGCGAAATGTTTTGATAAAAACAAAAATTTGGCTGAACAGTTTAAAATTATTCCTGCAAAAAAAGGCGGAAAAGTTTCTATTTTCTTTCCAGCAGAAAAAGAGAATTCAGGACTTAGATTCCATATTCATGCTCCGTTTATACCAGAGCTAAGTCGTGCAAGCATCAAAAATTCTCCAGAAAACCTACCTCTCTTTGAGCAGATTGCAGCAGTTGCTGCAAATGCACTGCACTCAATTCGAGATTTTGGTTTGTTGACAGGTGAGTTTCTTGTAGTGCTTCCAAATAATTATGAAGGACTGCCTGAGCAGTATTTGGTAATCCGAACAGCAATCATTAATAAAATGCGAAGTGAACCGCTTGTTCCTACTTACCGTGGAGGACATCTTCCATCAACTAAATTGTTGCAGTCGAGAGCTGCATTGAAGACACTACTTTCAGTAGATGATCTTGCATTCATAACTGGACGAAATGATAATCCAGATTGGGCTATTGGTGCAAATCAAAAAAATTCTAATCAAGATAGGTTTTTATCTAGTCTTTTTATTCAAGATTTTGATGTAAAAAATTTGCAGTTTTTTCTTCAAAAACACTTAACAAATATAAATGCAGATGAAAAAAATCGTAAAACTTTGAATTGGATAGCGTCTAAATCATTTGAATGGATGCAGCATCTTTATGCTTTGCTATTGAAACAATGTGAAGAAGCACATGATTTTGAAAGTTTAGAAGAAGTCTTTTTTATTCGCTTGACTTCAGGAAAGTGGGGGAAAGGATCTATATCGTACTTCCAATTTGGATCATCCACTGAATTTAATTACCACCGAGTTGATGATCGTGTTTTTACAGCAGGAACCAATAAAACTCAACAACAGGATGCCCGAAAATTCTTAGAAAAAATTGGTGTCCGGGTGCCTAATGAAATAGATGATTTATTTTCTTTGCTAAATTTAAGATACAAAGAAGATGCTCTACCACCTACCGATGAACAATATTTGGTGGATCTGAAGCAAATGATTGATTTTATGAAAATTTATCCGGGTGATCAAACTATTGCTCAGTTAAATCCAAAAATATTTAAAATTTCTGATTCAGAGAAACTTGTTTCTGCGAGCAATATATATTTAGATGAACCTTACGAAAAAACGGGGCTTCATTGCTTGCAAAAAATAATTTCAAACGAAGAGAATAAGCGATGGTCACTTAGTTCGTGGTACTTGAATTGTGGGATTTCATTAAAAGAATTAACTGAATTTGCTAAAAACATTGGTTGCCAATCAAGTTTTAATAAATTATTTGTTGAAATTAAATGCGAAAACAATCCATCTTGGGATTATCTAAAAAAAGCCCCAGGAAAAAGGATTAGTGATAACTCAATAAATCGTGATTTTGATTTATCTACAGAAGTGAAATTGTTGATTGAATCTAAAAACATAGAAGCAATCAATATTTTTTGGAATGAATTATGTCGCGTAGCAAATAAAAAGATTTCCGGAAATTACTACTCTATTTTTGCACCTAAAAATATTCTTGAGGCTTGTTATCAAATTACTGAAAAAGGTGGCCCGCATTATGCGGATTCGCAATTCGTCCATGCACTACGAAATATAAACTGGGTACCACAAATAGATGGAACCTTTGTGAAGCCGAGTGAAGCAGACGCTAGTAAATTGCCAAAAGGATTTGTTTTTGATCGTGGCTATAAATGGCTAGAGGCGGTTCAATTTGGTTCCAAAGAAAAGCAAATTGCTGTTGAAACAGCTACACGTGCTGCACAAAGAAAAGAGCTAGGCTTCGATTCAGAAGAGGAGCTGAAACGCGCATTGGAGTTTAAAAAACTACCAGTTGATGCACAAAAACGCATTCTTGCTGATCTAAATAATGATAAATTGAAAAAAGAACAAGTTGAACGGCCTGAACGACCTGTACGAAATCCAGAATTAAGAAACCAGCGGATGATGGAGGAGGCACAAGGCACCCCAGAAAAGGTTGCAGTCACAAGAGAACGCTCAGTGCAATTAGGTGCCTCCGAAGCCAAGGCAGCGGCCAAAGTCTATCTTCAGGATCAGTACACAAACCAGCACAAGCAGATGATTTGCCAAATCTGCAAAGATGAGCTTCCGTTCCGGCTACCGACTGGTGCCTACTACTTTGAAGCGGTTGAGATGATCGCCGATTCAGCAAAAAGGCACCGAGCCACATACTTGGCTCTTTGCCCTAATCATGCTGCTGCCTACCAGTATGCCAACGGACAACGAAGCTCAATGGATGAGCGGGTAGCTACAGCCTCATCGAACGAAATAGACATTGATTTGGCTGGACAAGAGACGACCATCTACTTCACACAAATGCACTTGGCGGATGCAAAGGCTTGCTTGGAGGCTGATCAAGAAATTGATTGAAGTCTAGTAGAGGTCATAGCGTTCAGGCCGAAACAGCCTCACGGCTTACGATGCGCGCCAGCGCGTCTGTCATGGTGGCACGCGCACGTGCCATATCAAAGTCGGTTTGCAACCCCATCCAAAACTCTGCGCTGGTGCCAAAGTATTTGGCTAGGCGCAGGGCCGTATCGACCGTTACTGCACGGCGCTCACGCACCACGTCATTGATGCGCGGAGCCGGTACCTGGATGGCTACCGCCAGTGCGTGGGCCGTCATCCCCATTGGCTGCAAAAATTCCTCACGCAAAATTTCGCCGGGGTGGATGGGGCGCATACCGTTGATGATCTTCGTCATGGTCATTTTCCTTCAGTGGTAATCCACAATCTCAACCTGGGTGGCATCGCTACCCGTCCAGACAAAGCACACGCGCCACTGGTCGTTGATGCGGATGCTGTGCTGGCCTTTCCGGTCACGTTTCAGAGCTTCGAGTTTGTTATTGGGTGGGATACGCAAATCGTCCAACAGCATGGCTCGGTGCAGCATTTGCAGCTTGCGCTCGGCCACAACCCGAATGTTGGCAAACCGTGCCACACCTGCACCGCCAAACAAAGCTTGGGTGTCGGTACATTTGAAGCTTCGAATCATAGATTTGATTGTATAACGCGATGCGTTAAGCGCTTACAAAAAGCGCTCTAGCAGGCGGCGCGAGGCCTTGTCCAGCGTCGTGCTGTCATCGATCTTGAATTGCACGCCATCGGCACTGGCAATCAGCAGACGTGTGCGCCCGGCCAACCGGCGAATGTCCTCTTCGGCCTTGAGCACCAGTTGCGCCGCCCCCCGGTCGGTCTCTACTTCCCAAGTGCTGGGGGTAGAAAAGCTGGACACCGAGCAGATTTTTTGGATCGCTGGGATAAATTCGCGTACCGCCAGTTCTTCTTCGATCAGGCTGCGGGGTATGGCAGGCAGGTCGGCCAGCCGCTCAATCCAGAGCAGCTCGTGGCCGTTGCTGCCCACTAACGAGAGGCCCTCACCGGGGGCGGCAATGGGAAAGGCGCGCACCGGCTGCACATCGGTGTGTTGGGTGCCATCGGGCAGCGTCAGTACCAAGCGGCCATGCGCATTGCGCTCTAGCAAAACGCTGGCGGTAGTGGTGGAAGAAATGCTCATCAGTGTGCGCGGGAAACCTTGGCCCTAGAGGCCAAGAAGGGATAGCGCGGCGTGCCTAGCACGCCCTTTCTCCCGCATCCTTGCTTCAAACTATCCTTAGGAAAACAGAAAACGCCAGCACCCCTATTCGGTGCCAGCACACTGATTACACCAAAGAAGTGCAGGCGCGGTGCGTTGCGCTGCCGCTTTCAAGACAGGTGGAGTGAGCCAGCAGGCGCTTGCATGGCTTGCTCGACCACGGCACGGGTCAGGGTGGGCACAAATGACTCAATGAAGCTGTAGGCGTAGCCGCGCAGCCAAGCCCCTCGGCGCAGCCCCAGACGGGTCAGGTTGACCTCAAACAGGTGGCCTGCATCTATCAGGCGCAAATGGCGGTCGCGTTCGGCATCTACTGCCACCGAGGCCACAATGCCCACGCCCATGCCCAGCTCAACATAGGTTTTGATGACGTCGGCGTCCATCGCACTGAGCACGATGTCAGGGGTGATGCCCTCGCGCGCAAATGCCTCGTCAATATGGGCGCGCCCGGTGTAGCCCAGCTCGTAGGTGATGATGGGGTAGCAGGCCAATTGCTCTAGCGTGATCGGCCCGGTATGGGCCAACAGCGGATGCTCAGGCGGCACCACAATGCTGTGTGTCCAGCGGTAGCAGGGCAGGGTGAGCAGTGCGTCATAGCCTGCCAGCGCCTCGGTGGCTACGCCAATATCGGCCTCACCAGAGAGCAGCATTTGCGCGACTTGGCTGGGAGAGCCTTGGTGCAGGTGCAGGCTCACTTGCGGAAACAGCACCCGAAAATCGCGCACCACTTGCGGCAGCGCATAGCGGGCCTGTGAATGGGTAGCAGCAATCGACAGGCGGCCCTGTTCGCTGGCTTTAAAGTCTTTGCCTACCCGGCGCAGGTTGTCTGCCTCTAGCAGCAGGCGCTCCACAATCGGCAGCAGGGCGTCTCCGGGGGGGGTTAGGCCCGTGAGGCGTTTACCAGCACGGGCAAAAATTTCGACGCCCAATTCTTCTTCCAGTTCGCGAATCTGGCGGCTCACGCCCGGTTGGGAGGTGTGCAGCATGGCTGCCACCTCGGTCAGGTTAAAGCCGCACCGTGCGGCCTCGCGAACAGAGCGTAATTGCTGAAAATTCATCTCAAACGGCCCAGCGCAAGCCGTGGGCCGGAATGCCGGGCCACAGTGGTTCATCATGGGGCTGGTCAGGCTTTTGCAACACCCGGTCAAGGATGCGTTTTTCCAGCGCAGCAAAGCGGGCATCACCGTGCGAGCGGGGCCGGGGCAGATCAATCACTTGGTCGAGGGCGATTTGGCCGTCTTCAATCAAAATCACCCGGTCAGCCAAGGCCACGGCCTCTTGCACATCGTGCGTCACCAGCAGCGCCGTAAAGCCGCTGCTGCGCCACAGGCCCTCGATCAGGCGGTGCATTTCGATGCGGGTCAGGGCGTCAAGGGCACCCAGTGGCTCATCCAGCAGCAGCAGGCGCGGCTGGTGTACCAGCGCACGGGCCAAAGCCACGCGCTGGCGTTGGCCGCCAGACAGGCGCGCAGGCCACTCGTGCAGGCGTTCTCCCAAACCCACACGCTCTAGCACTTGCGCGGCAGCATCATGCTTTTCGGGCGGTAGGCCCAAGGCTACATTGGCTTGTACCCGCTTCCAAGGCAGCAGGCGCGAATCTTGGAACATGATGCGCGTGTCGTTGGACAAGCCGTTCAGGGGCTGACCATCGACAGTGATCTGGCCGCCGCTGGCTGGCTCAAGCCCGGCCACCAGCCGCAACAACGTGCTCTTGCCGCAGCCGCTGCGCCCCACAATCGCCACAAACTGGCCCGGTTCAATGTCCAGATGGGCATGGTGGAGCACGGTGCGGCTGCCGTAACGTTTGCTCAGGCCGCTGATGTGCAGGCGCACGCCACCAGCACGGGGGGAGGAGGAGGGTTCAGTGCTCACAATAAGGCTCCAATGCGGGTAATGTCAGTCTTGGTAGCCGGGGTGCCAGCGCAGCCAGTAGCGCTCTAGGCTCTTGGCAAACACGTCAGCCAGTTTGCCCAGCAGTGCGTAGAGCAAGATGCCTACGAGCACGATGTCGGTTTGCAGAAACTCGCGGGCGTTCATCGTCAGGTAGCCGATACCGGCTTGGGCCGAAATGGTCTCGGCCACAATCAAAATCACCCACATCAGCCCCAGCGAAAAGCGCAACCCCACCAAAATCGACGACATGGCACCGGGCAAAATGATCTGGCGGTACAGCTCCCAGCGGCTCAGGCCATAGGTGCGGCCCATCTCGATCAGGCCGGTATCCACATTGCGAATGCCATGAAAGGTGTTGAGGTAAATCGGAAAAAACACCGAGACGCTAATCAAAAACAGCTTGGCAGTCTCATCAATGCCAAACCACAAAATCACCAGCGGAATCAGCGCCAACGCTGGGATGTTGCGCACCATTTGGATGGTCGAGTCCAGCAGGGTTTCGGCCACACGCACTGAGCCGGTCAGCAGCCCCAGCAGCAGCCCTAGGCCGCCACCCACGGCCAGACCAGCCAAGGCGCGGCCTGCGCTGACTTGGACGTGTGTCCACAACTCACCTGAGAGCGTGAGCGTCCAAGCAGCGCGCAGCACATCCACGGGGGCTGGCAATACGCGGGTAGACAACCAACCCAAAGCCGAGGCGATTTGCCACAGCACGATCAAGGCCACGGGAACCGCCCAAGGCAGCAAGCGCTGCCAGAGGGCCGTGACCCAAGTGCTACCGTGGGCTGCTGAGTCACTGGCAGCTGCCAGACCGGCTGCCCGGTGGGTTGGTAATGGCTCCACAGCTTGTGTCATGTGGCGTACTCCTGTTCGGTATCGGGTTCCAAAAACTCCAGCTGGTTGCCAGCGGGGTCTTTGACATAAAACCGCAGGTAGCCGGGCAGGGCGCGGTTTTCTACCAGGGCCAGCTGCGCTTGCAGCAGGCGGCTGCGCAGTTCGGGCAGGTTGTCTACTTCCAGCGCCAAATGCGAGGCCGCACTGGCCG
>JAIESZ010000269.1 GCA_019745615.1 Burkholderiaceae bacterium | reverse complement strand
CCTACATAAACGCACGTTACGACCAGCAAATGCACCGCAAACCACCACAGAACGGCGTACAGCGGTATCACCAGCCCAATCACCCAAACGGTGCCCAAAGACGTCAGCAACGAGGCGGCCAACGTCATGGGAAAACTGTGCCGCAGCAGCTGCACCTGCTCGGCGAGCATTTCATCGCGGTCTTGACCAACCACCAGGTTACGCCAGCGCCTCCATAGCGGCTGAGGCGCTGGCGAGGAGGGGGGTTCTTCAGTAGCCGCTGTCATGCGCAGGCATACTTACCAGCCCCAAGCGCTGGGCTTGCAGCAGCGCGGTGCTGCGGCTATTAACGCCCAATTGGCTAAAAATGGCCGCCACATGCACGCGCACCGTGTTCTCGCTCAGGCCCAGATCGCGGGCAATCACCTTGTTGGGTTTACCACTGCACAACAAGCGCAACACATCCAATTGCCGCGCCGTCAGGGTGGGGGTTGCGGTGCTCAAACATGCCGGGGTGGGGGCAGGGCAGTTTTCCGGCGGAAAACACGGTTGCCCAGCCAAGGCCAAGGTGATGGCGTGCAAGATGTCTTCGGCACTGGCCGATTTGGGCAAAAAACCATCGGCCCCACGCAGCCGCGCCTCGCGCACCGCATCAGGGGCCATGCTGGCCGACACCAACACTATGCGCGCTGCTGGGTAACTTTGGCGCAACAGGTACAGCCCATCTAAGCCACTCATGCCGGGCAATTGAATATCGAGCAGTACCAGCTCTAAGGTAGGCAACGCCAAGCCACAGGCTTGGGAAATAGAACCCGCCTCAGCAATAGCGCCCACGCTGGGGTGATCTTGCACGATCAGGCGCAGACCGGTACGAAACAGGGTGTGGTCATCGACAAGCAACAGGGTGGCGGGCATGGGGGCTGAGTATTGCGCATAAAAACACTACTGCATCTAGTCCTTTTGTGTGATGGACGAGCACCGGGACTGTTTTTAGACTGCAGCTTGTTGATTGAATTTTGCTATCACTGTCTTAGACATGATCGACTCCTTCTGAAGGATACTGCCATGAGCCCTGCTATCGACATCCGCACTTTTCGCACCCGCGCCGCCACAGCACCACAATCCAGTGCCTTGGGTGGCAACAGCGTGCAAGACATTGTGGCTATGCACTGCACCAAAGCGCCGGTATTGGCTGGCGTGGTGATTGAGCGCCTCGACGCGCAAATCGGGGTCTGGCAGTATTCGCTGGACGATAGCCAGACTTGGCAGGCGGTGCGCACTGATTTGCTGCACCGCAATGGCCCTATGGGCTTGGCACTGGCCCTCAATGCCCGTTTGCGGGTCTTGCCCTTTGGCGGGCATCGCGGCAGCGTGCAGCTGGTGTTTCACCCCGTGCCATTTGTCGGGGGCGGCAATGGCATCTACCGGCCTTACCCCCCTACGGATGAGCGCCCTGAGGCCCCCACCGTGACGCTGGTGTTGGGGTTAGCAGCCATCAATGGTGCCCCCCAATCGGTGTACGTGCCCCGGTTGCGCAACAAGCGGGCGCTGGCAGCGGCCCGTGCTGCTGGATAAAAGGCGCGGCGGCCTTATTCCAGTGTGCCCATTTGGGCTTGCAGGTAGTTTTGCAGACCGACTTTGTCGATGAGTTCGAGCTGGGTTTCCAGAAAGTCGATGTGATCTTCGGTGTCATCCAAGATTTTTTGCAGCAGGTCGCGCGAGACGTAGTCGCGCACGCTCTCACAGTAAGCAATGCCCTCTTTCACTGTGGTCTGTGCCCCTTGCTCTAGGCGCAAATCGCAAGCCAAGATTTCTGGCACTGTCTCGCCCACTTGCAGCTTGCCCAAGTCTTGCAGATTGGGCAGGCCATCGAGCATAAAAATGCGGTCCATCAGCCAATCGGCGTGCTTCATCTCGCCAATCGATTCGGAGTGTTCTTTCTTGGCCAGCTTGTCAAAGCCCCAGTGCTTGAGCATGCGGTAATGCAAAAAGTACTGGTTGATGGCCGTCAGTTCGTTTTTGAGCTGGGCTTGCAGATAGCCGATGGCTTGGATGTCACCCTTCATGGTGCGCTCCTAATGGTGAGAGATAAGCTTGTATTGTGCAGCCTGCGTGCAAAACGTGCAGCATAGTCAAAAGGTATCGAATCCATCAAAGTAATCGATTGGATGGGCCTGCTGCTTTGGGCCATACTTCGTTCTGTCTTCAGTTTCAACACCCTAAAGGAAACCGCAATGTCCCTGATCAACACCCAAGTCCAACCCTTCAAGACCCAAGCTTTTCACAATGGCAAGTTTGTCGAAGTCAGCAATGAAAGCCTCAAGGGCCAATGGTCGGTGCTGATTTTCATGCCCGCTGCTTTCACCTTCAACTGCCCCACCGAAATTGAAGACGCCGCTGACAACTACGCCGCCTTCCAAGCTGCTGGTGCCGAGGTGTACATCATCACCACCGACACCCACTTCAGCCACAAAGTCTGGCACGAAACCTCCCCCGCTGTGGGCAAGGCCAAGTTCCCGCTGGTGGGCGACCCTACCCACACCCTGACCAACGCTTTTGGCGTACACATCCCTGAAGAAGGCTTGGCACTGCGCGGCACCTTCATCATCAACCCCGAAGGTTTCATCAAGACCGCCGAAGTCCACAGCAACGAAATTGCCCGTGACGTGTCGGAAACCCTGCGCAAGCTCAAGGCTGCCCAGTACACCGCCGCCAACCCCGGCCAAGTGTGCCCCGCCAAGTGGAAAGAAGGCGCTCAAACTATCGCTCCGTCGATTGACTTGGTGGGCAAGATCTAAGTCGGCCCGCGCCGTACTTCGGCTCTCACCGTAAAGACGCCCAGGTGCCTGGCGCCTGGGTTTTTTTTACCCAAAATTTCGATTTTTCAGGAGTTTTTTCATGCTCGACGACAACCTCAAAGCCCAATTGAAGTCCTACTTGGAGCGCCTGCAACGCCCGGTAGAACTGGTGGCCTCGCTGGACGACAGCGCCACGTCGCACGAGCTGAAAGAACTGCTGCAAGATATTGCCTCCGTCTCTGACAAGGTAACGGTGGTTGAGAACAACAACGCCGATGCCCGTAAGCCCTCGTTTTTGATTACCAACCCCGGCCAAGACACCGGCCTGCGCTTTGCCGGTGTGCCACTGGGCCACGAATTTACCTCGCTGGTGCTGGCACTGTTGCAAGTGGGCGGCCACCCCTCTAAAGAAGCGGCTGACCTGCTGGAGCAAGTGCGCGCGCTGGACGGCGACTTCCACTTTGAAACCTACTACTCCCTGAGCTGCCACAACTGCCCGGATGTGGTGCAAGCCCTGAATCTGATGAGCGTGCTCAACCCGCGCATCACGCACACGGCGATTGACGGCGGCGTGTTCCAAAACGAGATCGAAGCGCGCGAGATCATGGGCGTGCCCACCATCTTTTTGAACGGTCAAAAATTCGGCCAAGGACGCATGGAGTTGGCGGAGATTGTTGCCAAAATTGACACCGGCGCGGCCGCCAAAGAAGCCACAAAAATCAGCAACAAAGAAGCCTTTGACGTGTTGGTGGTGGGCGGTGGCCCGGCTGGTGCCGCAGCAGCCATTTATGCTGCGCGCAAAGGCATCCGCACCGGCGTAGCAGCAGAACGCTTTGGCGGTCAAGTGCTCGATACCGTGGACATTGAAAACTACATCTCGGTGTCCAAAACCGAAGGCCCACAACTGGCCGCCGCGATGGAGCGCCATGTGCGCGACTATGACGTCGATGTGATGAACCTGCAACGCGCCAAAGCCTTGGTGCCTGCTGCCGAAGCCGGTGGCCTGATCGAAGTGCAATTAGAAAACGGTGCCACGCTGCGCAGCAAGTCCGTCATTTTGGCTACGGGGGCACGCTGGCGCAACATGAACGTGCCCGGCGAGGAGCAATACCGCACCAAGGGCGTGACTTACTGCCCACATTGCGATGGCCCCTTGTTCAAGGGCAAGCGCGTAGCGGTGATTGGCGGCGGCAATTCGGGCGTGGAGGCGGCAATTGATTTGGCCGGGCTGGTAGCCCACGTCACGGTGCTGGAGTTTGCCGCCGAACTGAAAGCCGATGCCGTGCTGCAACGCAAGCTGCGCAGCCTGCCCAATGTCGAGGTGATCTTGAACGCACAAACCACCGAAGTCAACGGCGACGGCCACAAAGTGACCGGCGTGACCTACAAAGACCGCACCAACGATGAGATCAAGCAAGTGGCGCTGGAAGGCATTTTTGTGCAGATTGGCTTGCTGCCCAACACCGATTGGCTCAAGGGCACGGTAGAACTCAACCGCATGGGTGAGATCGTGATTGATGCCAAAGGCCATACCAATGTGCCGGGCGTGTTTGCGGCGGGCGATTGCACCACGGTGCCGTACAAGCAAATCATCATTGCCACCGGCGAAGGGGCCAAAGCCGCACTGAGCGCTTTTGACCACTTGATTCGGCACTGAGCACTGTCGCTCTTTTTAGGAAGAATAGGGCTTTGAAGCGGGTTTAGCTCTGTACAATTCTTTCCTACATGCGTCGCCTGCTGCTCACTTTCCTGTTGATGTTCCTGCCGCTCCAGAGCATCTGGGCAGCTGCGTCACCCTATTGCAGCCATGAGATTGCGCCAGATGCAACGCATTTTGGCCACCATGAGCACAAGCACCATGCGGCTGCAAAGCCACTAGAGAACTCATCCTCTGTGGACAATGGGCAATCCTTCCAGCCCGTGCTCTCTGGTGCTGTGAGCGCGGACGTGGACTGCAATGTCTGCCACGGCACAAGCAATGCTGTGTTCGCCCAGACCGACGGGCATCCCCTGTGGGTGGCAAGTGCGCCCCCTATGCTGCACACAAAGCCCGCCCTTACAGCGCCATACCCTCACCGCCCCGAACGCCCCAACTGGCTAACCCTCGCCTGAGCGGCGAGGCGGGGCCGGGCGGCCCTTTTTTCAGCGATCTTTAGTGCTGCTCCGTTGAGCAGGCTGAGTGTGCTTCGCGCACGCTCGCATCGAGCCTTGCCGATTTCAACCACGTGGCTTGCCACAGGAGAAAAATCGGATGCACCGAATCAAAAAATCACCACGACCTCATTCTTTGCTTATAGCCTTGGGATGGGTGCTGACCAGCACAGCCGTATCTGCCCAAATACCCACTGGGCCTTGGACACTCAAGACCTTATTTGACCAGTCTTGGCAGCGCCAGCCCGAAGCACAAGCGGGCGCACTGCGGCGCGAAGCAGCCCAAGCCATGCGCAAGGGGGCAGACGCATGGATAGCCGAGCCAGCAGTGCTGGAACTACAGACCAAAACCGACAGACCCGGCAGCAGCCAGGGCAGCCGCGAGTATGAAGTGGGCTTGGCTTTACCGTTGTGGCTGCCCGGTGAGCGTGTGACTAAAGCCGCACTGGGAGATGCAGAACTTCAGGCGGTAGAAAGCCGACGCTTGGCCGCACAGCTCGAACTGGCGGCCAACGTGCGCCAATTTTGGTGGGCTTGTCAAAGAGCACAGAGTGACTTGGACTTGGCACACGAACGCTTGCGCAATGCACAGAGCCTAGCGACAGATGTGATGCGCCGGTTCAAGGCGGGCGATATGGCGCGTGCCGATCAGTTCCAAGCCGAGGCTACTGTGGCCCAAGCCGAGGCCAGCGTGGCCGAGGCCCTAGGCGCATACGATGCAGCCCAGGCTGCACTGGCAGGGTGGGTAGGCGTGCAGGGGGCATCTTGTGGTGCGGGCGATGCCACAGGTCAGGAGCCTGCCGTAGCTGTGGCCCGTAGCACCGCGTTGCTCGATCAGCACCCCGCAATCGCCCACTGGCGCGCCCAAGCCGAAGTGGCCCGCCGCGCTGCAAGGCTGGCAGCCACGCAGAGCCGGGCCAACCCAGAAATCACCGTGGCTGCCACGCGCTCGCGCGATCAAACAGGCGAGCGTTACCGACAGTCCTTTACTGTGGGCCTGCGCGTACCTTTGGGCGGAGGTGACCGTGCCCAAGCCAAAGAAGTGGCAGCCCGTGCCGAGGCGCTAGAGGCCGAAATACGCGCCCAAGTAGAGCATGACCGGATCAGCGCTGACATCGATGCCGCTACTGCGCGCGCTAAGGCGGCAGCTAGCCAGCGCGACGCCATGGCCCGCCATGCTGCGCTGGCCCGTGAAATCCGGGTATTTGTCGATAAGGCTTTTCGTCTAGGCGAGGCCGACTGGCCTACGCGTCTACGCGTGGAGCTGGATACCGCACAGGCCGAGCGGCAGTTTGCACGTGCCCGCATCGACGCGGCAGCAGCTGTTTCCGCGCTGCGCCAAGCCTTGGGCTTGTTGCCCGAATGATGCGGCCTGCCCTGTTTATTTGAACCCCATTCATGGTTGACTATGCAAAAAAATTCTTCTTTTACCTGCGCGTTGGCGCTGGTTATGGTGTTGGGCCTTGCGCCATTGTGGGCACAGGCTGGTGAAGGGCATGACCACGGCGAGGCACCGGCGGCTGCGTCTGGCCCAGTTTTGCCACGCTTTACAGCTACCTCCGATATGTTTGAACTCGTCGGTGTGCTTGACGGCCAACACCTTGCTCTGTACCTTGACCATGCAGGCGACAACAGCCCCGTGAAGGAGGCGCAGTTAGAGCTGGACATTGGCGGCACGCGCGTGCCCATCACTCGCGTGGCGGACGGCGAATTTAAGGCCACATTGGCGGCACCACTGGCCGAGGGCGTAAGCCCAGTTACCACCACGGTGGTGGCAGGCAATGACTCCGACTTGTTGGCTGGTGAGATTGATGTGCATGGCGCAGTGCCTGCACATGCCGCACCCTCAAACACCTTGCGCTCTAGCACCGTGGTGGCGGGCACCGTGGGCACAGTGCTGCTGGCGCTGGCCGTTGGATGGAGCCTGCGGCGCAGCCGCGCTGCACGCCTAGGAGGTGTCGCATGAACCGCATCATGGCCTCCTCTCTTTTTATGCCGGGGCCACGCCAGCCCTGCATAGCCGCTCTGCTGCTGGTCGCAGCCCTATGCGCACCTTTGTCTGCAAATGCGGGCGAAGGCCATGACCACGGTGATGCCCCGCCCGCAGCCCAAGGCAATGGCCCCAAGCGTCAGCCCGATGGCAGCGTGTTTTTACCCAAGCCAGCACAGCGCCAACTGGGTGTGCGCACACTGGTGGTTGCCGAAGGTCAGCACCCCAAAGCGTTTGAACTGGCTGGCACGGTAGTGATGGATCCCAACGCCGGAGGCAAGGTGCAATCAGCGCTGGCTGGGCGGCTGGAAGCTGGCCCCAAGGGCCTACCCGGCGTGGGCCAAACAGTGCGCAAGGGCGAGGTACTAGCCTATGTGGTGCCCACAACGGGTGCCATTGAGCGCTCCAATCAGCTGGCCCAACAGGCCGAACTGCGCGCAGCGCGCACGCTGGCAGAACTGCGCCTGGCGCGGCTCAAGGATTTACAAGACACCGTGCCACGCAAGGATATCGAAGCCGCCGAAAGTGAACTACACAGCCTAACCCAGCGCTTAGGTGCTGTGGGTGCGGGCCTTTCTACCCGCGACGCACTGGTGGCACCGGTGTCAGGCGTGATTGCCTCGGCGCATGCCGTGGCCGGGCAGGTAGTGGATGCACGCGAACTGGTATTCGAAGTGGTCGATCCCACCCGCCTGCGCGTCGAGGCACTAGCCTACGACACTGCGCAGGCCCATAGCGTGGCAGGTGCCACACTGGCGGTGGATGGGCAGCGTGTGCCACTGCGCTTCATGGGCGCAGCGCGTAGTCTGCGTGACCAAGCGCTGCCCATCACTTTTTCCGGAGATGCCGCTGTGCTTGGCACGCTGGCGCTGGGCCAGCCGGTGCGCGTGTTCGCACAGTCTGCGGACAAGGTGGAAGGTGTGCAAGTGCCGCTGGCTTCGCTGCTGCGCAACCCCGCAAACCAGACCATTGTCTGGGTTAAAGAGTCGCCCGAACGCTTTGTGCCTAAGACGGTTACTTTCGTACCGATCGATGGTACCTCTGTGGCCGTGACCTCAGGCCTGAAGGCGGGTGACCGTGTGGCCACCCAGGGTGCCACGCTCATCAACCAAGTGCGCTAGGGAGCCACCATGTTCAAATGGCTACTCGAAAACAGCCTGACCCATAGGCTGCTGGTACTGATCGCCGCAGCCGTGCTCATGGCCTATGGTGCCTTTACGCTCTCGCGCACCCCGGTAGATGTGTTTCCTGACCTCAATAAGCCCACGGTTACGCTGATGACCGAGGCCGGTGGCATGGCCGCCGAAGAGGTGGAGCAGCTCATCACCTTTCCGCTAGAGACCACGATGAACGGGCTGCCCGGCGTGGAGAGCGTGCGCTCCACCTCCAGTGCGGGCCTGTCGTTTATCTACGTCACCTTTGACTGGAGCACGGACATTTTCCGCGCCCGGCAGATGGTGTCCGAGCGCCTGACGTCAATGGAAGAAGGCTTGCCCAGTGGCGTCACGCCGCGCATGGGGCCCATCAGCTCCATCATGGGCGAGATCATGCAGGTAGCTATCCCCATCGACGTGCAGCGCAGTACGCCCATGGCTGTGCGCGAGTACGCCGATTGGGTGCTGCGCCCGCGCCTGCTGGCCATTGCTGGTGTGGCGCAGGTGATTGCGATTGGCGGCGAGGTGCGCCAATTCCAAGTGCAGCCCCACACGGCGCGCATGGCCGAACTGGGCATCACGCATGAGCAGCTTACCGGCGCGATCAAGGGCTTCTCGGCCAACACCTCTGGGGGCTTTCTGGAGCTCAATGGGCGTGAATACCTGATCCGCAACTTGGGCCGCACCTCGCGACTGGAAGACCTGCAAAACTTGGCAATTACTGCGCGTAATGGCCAAAGTGTGCTGCTGCGCCAAGTGGCCCAAGTGACCTTTGCCGCTGCCATCAAACGCGGGGATGCGGGCTTTGAGGGCAAGCCAGCGGTAATTTTGGGCATTCAAAAGCAGCCCACAGCCGACACCATTGCGCTTACGCGCAGCATTGAAGCGGCGCTTTCAGATTTGAAGAAATCGTTGCCTGTCGGTATAGAGGCACCACGCGTCACCTTCCGCCAAGCGAGCTTTATCGAGGCGTCAATCACCACGCTGCAAGGCAAGCTCATGGGTGCCTCGGTATTTGTGGCGGTGATCCTGTTCGTGTTTTTGGGCACGCTACGGCCTACGGTGATTGCCCTCACGGCTATCCCGGTGTCAATTTTCATTACAGCGCTGGTGTTCAAGTATTTTGGCTTGTCCATCAACACCATGACGCTTGGCGGCCTAGCCATTGCTATTGGCGGCTTAGTAGATGATGCGGTGGTGGATGTAGAGAACGTGCTGCGGCGCTTGAAGATGGATCGCAGCAAGCACCCCACCAAACGCCTGCACCCGATTGAGGTGGTCAAGTTAGCGTCCATGGAGGTGCGTTCTGGCATTTTGTATGCCACGGCCATTATCGTGCTGGTGTTTTTACCGCTGTTTGCACTGCCGGGCATTGAGGGGCGGTTGTTTGTGCCACTGGGAGTGGCGTTTATTGTGTCCACGCTGGCCTCGCTACTGGTGTCAGTCACGGTGACGCCGGTGCTGGCGTTTTACCTGCTGCCGCGCATGAAAACACTCGATCATGGCGATACGCGCATGGTGGCTTGGCTCAAGGCACGCTACCGCAGTGGGCTATTGGGTGTACTGGCACGGCCCCGTGCGGCTATTGCCGTCAGTACGATGGCCGTGGTGCTGTCGGTGGTGGCGGTGCCGTTCTTTCCCACCACGTTCCTGCCGCCGTTTAACGAGGGCACATTGCTGGTTGGTATGCGCCTCAATCCGGGCGTGACGCTGGCGGAGTCGGCGGCACTGGCCAGCCAAGCGGAGGTGCTGGTGCGTCAGGTGCCCGAAGTCACGCACGTGGGCCGCCGCAGCGGGCGCGCCGAGCTTGATGAACACGCCGAGGGTGTACACGTGAGCGAGTTGGACGTGGGTTTGCTGCCTGCCACCGAGCTTAAACGCAGCATGGGCGAAGTGCAAGCCGACATCCGTAGCAGACTGGCGCAGATGCCAGCAGCCATTGCCATCGGCCAGCCCATCTCGCACCGTATCGACCACATGCTTTCGGGTGTGCGCTCGCAGATCGCGATCAAGCTCTTTGGCGAAGACCTCGATACGCTGCGCGGCCAGGCCGAAGCCTTACGCACACGGCTGGCTAGCATCGACGGCTTGGCCGACCTAGAAGTGGAAAAACAAGTGCTGGCACCACAGATTACCGTGCGTGTGGACTATGCTGCCGCCGCCCAATACGGCGTGCCCGTGCCGCAAGTCATGGCGGTGCTACAAGGCTTGGTGGAGGGTGAGAAGATCACGCAGATCGTGGAGGGCAGTCGGCGCTTTGCACTGGTTGTGCGCCTGCCTGAGAGTGCGCGCTCTATCGAGGGCCTTGCGCAGATCATGCTAGAGACTCCCCAAGGCCGGGTGCCGCTGTCGCGTTTAGCTGCCATTGAGGACGGCGACGGCCCCAACCAAATCAGCCGCGACGATGGCAAGCGGCGTATCGTGCTCTCGGCCAACGCGCAGGGCAGGCCGTTGTCGGACGTAGTAGCCGACATCCGCAAGGTAGTGGACGAGACGCGTCTGCCAGATGGCTACTTTGTCACGTTGGGCGGGCAGTTTCAGGCCCAAGAAGAGGCCAGCCGCTTGGTCGGTATGTTGGCTATCGTCTCGCTGGCACTGATGTTTGTAGTGCTGTACACACGCTACCAGTCGGCCACACTGTCGGCACTCATCATGGCCAACATTCCGCTGGCACTGGTGGGTGCCGTGTTCGGGCTGTGGTTATCGGGGCAGCCACTGTCGGTGGCAGCACTGATCGGCTTTATCACGCTAGCGGGTATATCGGTGCGTAACGGCATCTTGAAGGTGAGCCACTACCTGAACCTGATGCGCGTAGAGGGTGAGAACTTTGACCACAGCATGATTGTGCGTGGCTCGCTGGAACGGTTGAGCCCAGTGCTCATGACTGCACTGGTCACGGCTTTTGCGCTGGCTCCGCTACTGCTGGAGGCAGAGCGCCCAGGCACTGAGATTTTGCACCCGGTGGCGGTGGTGATCTTCTCTGGCCTGATGAGCTCAACCCTACTGGATACTTTCCTGACGCCAGCTCTGTTTTGGTTGTTTGGTCGTCGCGATGCCGAGCGGCTGCTGAACGACAAAAACGCCGAGGCTTTCTGATTTTTCCGTTTCTTTCAACCTTTAAAGGATTTCTATGAAAACCAAGCATCTTCTCGCAGCTCTGGCCCTTACCGTTTCGGGCGCTGCCTTTGCCACAGGCGACCATAGTCATGCACACCAGCCCCAGCATGGCGGCATCGTGGCCGAAGCCCACGATATCGACTATGAGCTGGTGGCTAGCTCCGACACCTTGACGCTGCACCTGCGCGATCACAATAAGCCTGCCAAGACCGAGGGCGTGAGCGCCCGGCTGACGCTGCTCAATGGCACCGAAAAGTCTGAAGTCATGCTGGCCCCAGCTGGTGAGGGCAAACTCGAAGCTAAAGGCACGTTCAAGGTGATTGCGGGTACCAAGGTGGTGGCGTTAGTAACCCAGCCCGGCAAGAAGACCGCCAATCTACGCTTTGCTATGAAGTAAAGAACTGTTTGGTGTTCAGGTGCTTGATACCGTCCATATTGAAAACCGCATGTCGGTACTCAAAACCAAAGGAACACAACTGGCGACATTGATAGAACGCCATGTGCACGCCTTTGAGCACCTGTTCTGCCACTGAGCCTGCTTCAGGCTTGGGCGCTTTCTTCTACCGGCGCTACCGTTACACCCACATGCAGGGTGTGGCGCGTGCCACCGTGGATCACGCCGCGCATCGGGGCCACATCGCTGTAGTCGCGGCCCCGCGCTACGGTCACATAGTCTTCGTTGGGGCTACCCCAGCCATCGTGGTTGTTGGTGGGGTCAAGGTCGTACCAGCCTTGGCCGGGGTGCTCGGCGTGGACATCGGGCAAATAAACCTGCACCCACGCATGGGAGGCATCGCTGCCAATCAGGCGTGGCTTGCCCGGTGGTGGCGTGGTCAGCAGATAACCACTCACATAGCGCCCCGGCAAGCCCAAACTACGCAGACAGGCAATAAAGATTTGGGCAAAGTCTTGGCACACCCCTTTGCGCTGGGCCAACGCCGTCAGGGCCGGGGTATTGAGCTCGGTGCTTTGCGCCGAATAGGTGAAGTCTTGGTAAATACGCTGCATCAATTCGCGTGCCGCATCCAGCAAAGGGCGTCCGGGGCGAAAGCTCGGTTGGGCGTAATTGACAAACTCATGGTGCCGGGGGATGTGGGGCGATGGAAAGGTGAACTCCACCGCCGGGTCGTACACCATGCCATGCTGGTAGCGCAGGCTCTCGCGCACGCTCTCCCACGTTTGGGTGCTGGTCGCGGTGGCCGGGGCTTGCGTCTGGATGGCGCTGTGCGAAATCACGCGCAGCGTCTCGTGCGGGCTTTGCATCGAAAATTGGCACAAGTGGTTGCCAAACACATCGATGCGCTCAGTGCGCGAGGCGGGATGCGGGTGGATGTCCAGTTGGTGCTCTAGCACCTGCTGGCAAGCGGTATTGATGGGGCGCAGGCACAGGACGTGCTGGGCCGTCTCTACCGCTGGCTGGTAGTCGTAGCGCGTTTCGTGGGTGACTTGTAACAACATACGTTAAGCCCCTAGGCTGCGCGAAGATTCGTGGGTGTGGGTGAAGTAGCGCAAGCTAATGCCATCGGAAACGCGCCAAGTGGCCCCAGTGCAGCGCTCGAGCAATTGCGTCAGTGCGGGCAGGGGGCCTTCGTCGTCACACAACTGCGCCAGCGCCCATTGGTTGGGGTCAGGGGTCAGTGCCAGCAGGCTATCGTCGGCATCGCGTGCCAGCTTGGTCAAGCGCCCACGCAAAGTTTGCACCACCCAGCCCAAGGAGCGCGGGTTCTCACGGCTCATCACCAACAGCTCTAGCAGTGCGGCCACATCGCGGCTGCGCTGGTATTGGGCGTGGAAGGTGATGGTGCT
>JAIESZ010000144.1 GCA_019745615.1 Burkholderiaceae bacterium | reverse complement strand
TTGCGCCTGTGCAGGGCCAGCAAAGTAATGGGCGATCTGGGTGCCCGCTTCTAGCTCGATCAGCGTGGTGATGGGCTGACCATCGCCGCGCCCACCGGGCAATTGCGCCACCGGCACCGAATACACCCGCCCATTGCTGCCAAACACCACCAGCGTATCTACCGTGCGGCATTCAAAGGTAGCGTGCAGCCCATCGCCCGCCTTGAAGGCAAAACTGCCCGCCTCATGTCCATGCGCGTTCCGGGTACGCACCCAGCCCTTTTCTGATACCACCACCGTGACCGGCTCATCCACCACCTTGACTTCAACCACGGCTTTTTTCTCTGCTTGGATCAAGGTGCGGCGGGCATCGGCAAATTGCTTGGCGTCTTGCTCAATCTCACGCACCATCAGGCGGCGCAGCGTGGCCGGGCTGCCCAAAATATCTTCGAGCTTGCCTTGGCTGTCGCGCAGCTCTTGCAGCTCTTGCTCAATTTTGATGGCTTCGAGTCGGGCCAGTTGGCGCAGGCGGATTTCGAGAATATCGTCGGTTTGGCGCTCACTCAGGGAAAAACGGGCCACCAACGCGGCCTTGGGTTCATCCGATTCACGGATGATGCCGATGACTTCATCGATGTGCAGCAGTACCGTGTGCCGCCCTTCCAGAATGTGGATGCGGTCAAGCACCTTGTCCAGTCGGTGTTGGCTGCGCCGGGTGATGGTGCTTTGGCGGAAGGCAATCCACTCTTCCAACATCCGGCGCAGTGATTTTTGTACCGGCTTGCCATCCAAACCCACCATGGTCAGGTTGATGGGCGCAGAGGTTTCTAAACTGGTATGCGCCAGCAGCGCCGTAATCAGTTCTTGTTGGGGTGTTTTGCTGGTTTTTGGCTCAAACACCAAGCGCACGGCGGCATCTTTGCTCGACTCGTCGCGCACACCATCCAAGACCGCCAAAATACTGGCCTTGAGCTGGTTTTGCTCTTGGCTCAGGGCTTTTTTTCCTGCCTTGACCTTGGGGTTGGTCAGTTCTTCAATTTCTTCCAGCACCTTTTGCGTGCTCACGCCGGGGGGCAACTCCGTGACCACCAGTTGCCACTGGCCGCGTGCCAGTTCTTCTATTTTCCAGCGGGCGCGCACTTTCAGACTGCCGCGCCCAGTGCGGTAGGCATCGGCAATATCGCTGGCACTGCTGATGATCTGGCCGCCACCGGGGTAATCCGGGCCGGGAATCAGGGCTTGCAGCTCTTCTGCCGAGAGTTGCGGGTTCTTGATGAGCGCTACACAGGCATCGGCCACTTCACGCAGGTTGTGGCTGGGTATCTCGGTGGCCAAGCCCACGGCAATGCCACTGGCCCCATTGAGCAAAGCAAACGGCAGGCGGGCGGGCAACTGGTGCGGCTCCACGGTAGAGCCATCGTAGTTGGGGATGAAATCGACCGTGCCCTCGTCAATCTCATCAAGCAGCAGGCGGGTGATTTTGGACAAGCGCGCTTCGGTGTAGCGCATGGCTGCTGCGCCATCGCCATCACGGCTGCCAAAATTGCCTTGGCCGTCAATCAGCGGGTAGCGCTGGGCAAAGTCTTGCGCCATACGCACCAAGGCATCGTAGGCCGACTGGTCGCCATGCGGGTGAAAGCGCCCCAGCACATCGCCCACCACACGGGCGCTTTTCACGGGTTTGGGGACGACATTGCCGGTGGGGCCGGAGTAACTCAGGCCCATGCGATCCATCGCGTACAAGATGCGCCGCTGCACGGGCTTGAGGCCATCGCAGACATCGGGCAAAGCCCGGCCTTTCACGACGCTCAGGGCGTATTCGAGATAAGCCCGTTGGGCATAGCCGCCTAGGCTTTCAGGGTGGTCAGAGGCGGAGGCCGGGGATGCCGGAGGGTTCAGAAGATCAGAAATCATGTTGTGCATTCAGCCTATATATCCACGTCCACGCTGTCGCCGTGCAGCTCCATCAATTCGCGGCGCGAGGCCGCCTCGCCCTTGCCCATCAGCTTGGCCAATAAGGCCACGGTAGCGGCAAAGTCCAGCGCCCCCAAATGCACCGGCATCAGGCGGCGGGTATCGGGGTTGAGGGTGGTTTCCCAGAGTTGGTCGGCATTCATCTCACCCAAGCCCTTAAAGCGGCTGATGGTGCATTTGTCGCGGGGTACGCCTTCTTTGGTGCATTTGTCCAGAATGGCGGTCAACTCGCCCTCATCGAGCGCATAGAGCTTGCTGGCAGGTTTTTTTCCGCGTGCGGGCACATCGACACGAAACAGCGGTGGCCGCGCCACAAACACATGGCCGGTATCAATGAGCTTGGGAAAATGCCGGAAGAACAGTGTCAGCAACAGCACTTGGATGTGCGAGCCATCGACATCGGCATCCGACAAAATACAAATTTTGCCGTAGCGCAACCCAGACAAATCGGGTTCATCTTCTGGGCCGTGTGGGTCAACCCCAATAGCCACGGCAATATCGTGGATTTCATTGTTGGCAAACAGCCGGTCGCGCTCTACTTCCCACGTATTGAGCACCTTGCCGCGCAACGGCAGCACAGCTTGGTTTTCTTTGTCGCGGCCCATTTTGGCGCTGCCCCCGGCGGAGTCGCCCTCCACCAAAAACAGTTCGTTGTAGGCAATGTCGCGGCTTTCACAATCCGTCAGCTTGCCCGGCAGCACAGCTACGCCGGAGCCTTTGCGCTTTTCTACCTTTTGCCCAGCGCGCTGGCGCGTTTGCGCGGCTTTAATCGCCAATTCGGCCAGTTTTTTGCCGTATTCCACATGCTCATGCAGCCACAACTCCAGCACCGGGCGTACAAAGCCCGACACCAAACGCACAGCATCGCGCGAGTTCAGGCGCTCTTTGATCTGGCCTTGGAATTGTGGGTCGAGCACCTTGGCACTGAGCACATAGCTGGCGCGGGCAAACACATCTTCGGGCATCAGCTTGACGCCCTTGGGCAACAGGCTGTGCAATTCGATAAAGCTTTTTACCGCTTGGAACAGCCCATCGCGCAGACCCGATTCATGGGTGCCACCGGCACTGGTCGGAATCAGATTGACATAGCTCTCGCGCACCGGCGCGCCTTCGTCGGTAAAGGCTACCGCCCACGCGGCCCCTTCGCCTTCGGCAAAGCTATCGTGGCTGCTATCGGCAAAGCCCTCGCCCTCCCACAGCGGAATCACTGGGTCGGCCACCAGCGTTTGCATCAGGTAGTCGCGCAAGCCGCCTTTGTATTGCCACGTTTGGGTGTCGCGGGTTTTTTCGTTCGCCAAGGTGACAATGACACCCGGCATCAGCACCGCTTTGCTGCGCAGCAGATGCACCAATTCACCCATAGGCAACTGGCTGGATTCAAAGTATTTGGCATCGGGCCAAACGCGCACCGTGGTGCCCTGTTTGCGCTCTCCGGCCTGCAAGGGGCGCACTTGTAAGGGTTCAACCACGTCGCCCCCGGCAAAGGCCAAACAGGCCATTTGGCCCTCGCGGTGGCTGGTCACTTCGAGGCGGGTCGAGAGCGCATTGGTCACGCTCACGCCCACGCCGTGCAAGCCGCCTGAGAAGCTATAAGCGCCGCCTTGGCCCTTATCAAACTTGCCGCCAGCGTGCAGGCGGGTAAAAACCAGCTCGACCACCGGGGCGTTTTCTTCGGGGTGCAAGCCAAAGGGAATGCCCCGGCCATCGTCTTCGATACTCACCGAGCCATCAAGGTGCAGGCTCACTTTGATCTTTTTGCCATACCCGGCCAAGGCTTCGTCGGCCGCGTTGTCTAGCACCTCCTGCACGATGTGCAGCGGGTTGTCGGTGCGGGTGTACATGCCGGGGCGCTGCTTGACGGGTTCTAGCCCCTTGAGCACACGGATCGAACTTTCAGAATATTCAGGAAGGGAGGGAGAGATAGGTTTGGCTGGCATGGGCGCGGATTCTAGGCCGTGCGGCTGCCAGCATAAAAACGCCCTTGCGATTACAGTTGCCCGATGCCTTCTTCGCCGTCTCCCCGCAAACTCTCCATGTTCCAAGTGCTGGCCTGTGGTGCCGCCATCGTTACCTTGTCGATGGGTATACGCCACGGCTTTGGCCTGTGGTTGCAACCCATCACACAAGAGATGGGCTGGACACGCCAGTCGTTTGCGCTGGCCTTGGCAATACAAAACCTGTCTTGGGGGGTGATTGGCGTATTTATGGGCATGGCCGCCGACCGCTTTGGTGCCTTTAAGGTGCTAGTGGGCTGCTCGCTACTGTATGCGCTGGGGCTGGCAGGCATGGCTTGGTCGCCCAACACCACCATGTTTGCGCTCACAGCGGGGGTGTTGATTGGTGCGGCGCAAGCGGGCACCACCTACGCCGTGATTTATGGCGTACTGGGCCGCCAGATTGCCCCAGACAAGCGCTCGTGGGCGATGGGTGTGGCAGCAGCCGCAGGCTCCTTTGGTCAATTTTTGATGGTGCCGGTGGAGGGCTTTTTAATCAATGCATTGGGCTGGCAACAGTCGTTGTTGGCGCTGGGGGTGATGGTGCTGTTCATCATGCCGCTGGCGTTGGGCCTGCGTGAGCCGGGCTTTCAGGGCAGCGGTGCAGCGCAGCGGGGGCAAAGCATTGCCCAAGCGATGGGCGAAGCGCTGCGCTACCCCAGCTTTTTGCTGCTCACAGCCTCTTATTTTGTTTGTGGCTTTCAGGTGGTGTTTATTGGCGTACACATGCCCAGTTACCTGCGCGATCATGGCCTCTCGCCTGATGTGGGCAGCCATGCGCTGGCACTGATCGGCCTGTTCAATGTGGTGGGTACCTACCTGACTGGCAGCTTGGGCCAGCGCCTGCCCAAGCGCTATATTTTGGCCACCATTTATTTCATGCGCTCGGTGGCGATTGTGCTGTTTTTGTGGGCACCGTTGTCGCCTTGGTCGGTGTATTTGTTCTCAGCGGTGATGGGTACTTTGTGGCTGTCCACCGTGCCACCGACCAATGCCACGGTAGCGCAGATTTTTGGCGTGCAGCATCTATCTATGCTGGGCGGCTTTGTCTTTTTTAGCCACCAAGTGGGCAGCTTTATGGGCGTCTGGCTGGGCGGCTATTTGTACGACCAAACGGGCAGTTACAACATCGTCTGGGGCATCTCTATCGTGCTGGGGCTGTTGGCCGCCTTGGTCAGCTTACCCATCAAAGAGCAGGCCATTCACCGCCCAGCCATGCAAGGGGCTTGAAGTATGTCGGCACCCTCGTCCGCAGACTCTAGCACTCAACTTGAGCACCAATGGCTCCCTTGGTTGGCCCGCATTGCTGCCATACTGGCGTTGCTGGCCGTTTTTGCACTCTACACCCAGCCCGACTTCATGGTGCTGCTAGCCAATCAGGTCTGGTCGTGCTTTTGACTTGGTCTCTACAGCTATCGGCCCGCCCGGCCTCTAGTTAGAATGCCCTTTTACCGTTTATCACTGCGGATATGACCACTTCCAGCGTCTCCCTCACCGGCAGCATTGTCGCCCTCGTCACCCCTATGCACGAAGACGGCAGCGTGGATTACCCCACCTTGCGCAAACTCATCGACTGGCACATTGCCGAAGGCACCGACTGCATTGGTGTGGTTGGCACTACAGGCGAGTCACCCACCGTCAACGTGCAAGAGCACTGCGAGATCATCCGCGTAGCCGTAGAGCAGGCCGCCAAGCGCGTGCCCATCATGGCGGGCTGCGGTGCCAACTCCACGTCTGAGGCGATTGAGCTAGCCAAGTTTGCCAAGGGCGTAGGTGCCGACAGCCAGTTGCAGGTCGTGCCCTACTACAACAAGCCCACGCAAGAGGGCCAGTACCAGCATTTCAAGGCCATTGCCGAGGCCACTGGCGATTTGCCCATCATTTTGTACAACGTGCCCGGCCGCTCGGTGGCCGATATGCAGCACGACACCGTGCTGCGTTTGGCCCAAGTGCCCGGCATCATCGGCATCAAAGAAGCCACGGGCAACATCGAGCGCGCCCAATGGCTGATCCGTGATGTGCCCCAAGGCTTTGGCGTCTATTCGGGCGATGATCCTACCGCTGTGGCACTGATGCTCTGCGGCGGTCATGGCAACATCAGCGTCTCGGCCAATGTGGCCCCACGTTTGATGCACGAGTTGTGCGCCGCAGCGCTGGCAGGCAATATTGCCCGCGCCATGCAAATCCAATTCCAGCTCATGCCCATCCACAAGCAACTGTTTGTCGAGGCCAACCCCATCCCGGTCAAGTGGGCTATGCAGCGCATGGGTCTGTGTGGCGGCACTCTGCGCCTGCCCATGACGCCTTTGAGCAGCAACAACGAAGCCGTGGTCGAAGCAGCCTTGCGCAGCGCCCAATTGCTCTAAGCCCTGCGCGTGCCAGCCTAAGTGTGCCTGCCTGTCTTTTTGAGGATTCTGTGAAACCAACCCCTATTGCACGACTGGGCCTGCTAGGCCTGACCATTGCGTTGTCTGCCTGCTCCGCACTGGAAAGCGACAAAATCAACTACAAGAGTGCCACCAAGGCTGCCACGCTGGAGGTGCCACCTGATTTGCAACAGCTCTCGCGCGACAGCCGTTATGCTGCCCCCGGTGGCGTGGTCTCAGCCAATGCCTTGCAAGCCAAGCAAGCCGTGCAGCCGGTAGGCCCGACCACGGCAGTCAACAGCTTGGGCGATGTACGCATTGAGCGTGCGGGCAACCAGCGCTGGCTGGTGGTCAATCGCTCTGCCGAGCAACTGTGGGAGCCCGTGCGCGAGTTCTGGCTCGAAAATGGTTTTGTACTGGTGCAAGACCAAGCCAATGTCGGCATCATGGAAACCGATTGGGCAGAAAATCGGGCCAAAATTCCACAAGACTTTATCCGCAGTGCGCTGGGCAAGGTGCTGGACTCGATCTACTCCACTGGCGAGCGCGACAAATTTCGCATCCGTTTAGAGCGCAACGCCAGCGGCGGCACCGAAATTTATGTCAGCCACCGGGGCATGATCGAGGTCTATAGCAACAGCAGCAAAGATGCCACACGCTGGCAACCACGCCAGGCTGATCCTGAGCTAGAAACCGAATTTCTGCGCCGCATGATGGTCAAGCTGGGGGCCAGCAAAGAGCAGCAGGCGCAAGCAGCAACGGTAGCTACTACCCCAGCCACCCCCACTGCCCGCGTCGAAACCGTCAACAACACCCCCGTGCTGCAACTCAATGAGGGTTTTGACCGCGCTTGGCGTCGGGTGGGTCTGGCACTAGACCGCACCGGCTTTACCGTAGAAGACCGCGACCGCAGCCAAGGCTTGTACTTTGTGCGCTACGTTCCGGCCAATGCCAACAAGCAAGAGCCAAGCTTCTTTAGCAAGCTGCTCAGTGGCACCCCGACCATCACGCCAGAAAAATACCGTATCGTCGTGCGCAGCGAGGGTAATGCTTCCACCATCTCGGTGCTCAATGCCAGCGGCGCTGCCGAAACCTCAGCCAGTGCAGCCAGCATTGTGCGCGTGTTGGCCGACGAGCTCAACTGACGCTTGAGTGGCCCCTCCCTGTTTGGGACGGGCATAAAAAAAGCCCCGTTGCGTGAGCACGGGGCTTGCTAGTTTCTGGGGCTAAAGCCCCAGACGAGCGCTTATTACTTGGCAGCAGCAGGTGCAGCGGCAGGAGCAGCAGCGGCGGCAGCAGTGTCAGCAGCAGCCTTGGCAGCATCGCCAGCGGCAGTAGCGGCACCAGCAGCGGCAGCACCAGCAGCCTTGGCAGCATCGCCAGCGGCAGTAGCAGCACCAGCAGCGGCATCACCAGCAGCCTTGGCAGCATCGCCAGCGGCACCAGCAGCAGCGCCAGCGGCACCAGCAGCAGCTTGGGCGGCATCAGCAGCGGCAGCAGGGGCAGCAGCAGGAGCGGGGGCAGCAGCGGGAGCTTCTACGGGAGCAGGTGCGGGTGCGGGGGGAGGAGTTTCTTTTTTACCGCAGGCGGCCAGAGCGGCAGCAGCAATCAACGAAGCGATGACAAGGGTCTTGTTCATTTCAGGTTTCCTAGTTGGACAGTCAAAAACGGGGATGCCATCGCGTTGGGCTTGGCGCAGCCAACTACGCTTGGGCAAATGGACGCAAGAAGTTTTGCGTCTGCTTACTTATTTACAGCCCGCGATTATATTGGGATTCTGTCAATACAGGCTAACGCTTACACATACCTGCCTACCCAAGACGTTGCAACAATCTGACAGTTTTGCTGCCAAATGCAGACCACAGAGCTGACAAATCGATTACAAACCCAGCGTGGTAGCCGGAAATCCGGGGGAGCTTTTGTTGTGCAGCCATTCGTTCAGGGTTTCACGCAGCAGCACACGGCGCTCAGGCTCGGCCCCCGTCACGCCGTTGCAGCGCTCTGGATCGAGGCGCTGCAACACCCAGCCCGGTGACCAAACTACACTGGGCACATCCAGCCGATCTGCGGCTGCACTGCGGCGGCACGTCAGGAGGTGATCCCAAGTGCGACGCCACTGCACAAAGCGGGCATGGCGGCGCACCACATCGTCGTACTGGCAGGCCAGCAGCGTCATGCGCCGCCCACGGCCCGCCCACGCCTGCAAAGACTCCACCACCGCACGCTCGCCCAAGGGCCAATCGTGAAAATCGGCATCGCTGAGAATGATCTCGCGCCAACCTTCAGCGGCAGCGGTAGCCAAGGCGTCACGCACCAACTGCTGAAAGGCCTCGCGCCCCTGAAAGCGCCCTTGGGGTAAAAAGTGGGTCGGTGCAACGGTCATGGCAACGCGCTGGAGTTAGGGTTTTTGGGCGTGCAACCAACCGGCATCACACCAAGACGACAGCAGCTCCAGTGCTTCGTCGCTGGCACGGGCCAAGGCACGGCCATCCAAGGCGCGCTCATTGGCCAATTGGCGCATCAGTTGCGCATCTTCGCCAGCAGCGCGGTAGCTTTCACCGTTGATAAAAATGTGCTCGGCGTCGTACATCATGCGCGTGCGCCGGTCGAGCACCACCTGCTCTAGCATCACCCCTTCTGGCCCCGGCTCAAACCAGACATTGGCTTTTGGCTCAGTCAGATATTCACCCAAAGCCCGCTCTAATGCTTGGGGCTGCTGCAAGGCCCAATCTAGCGCCTTGCGGGCAAAGTCATGCAAGGTGGCAGGAATTTCTGCCGCATGGCTGACGGCAGGCTGTTTCGGGTCTTGGTAGAGCAACTGGTCTTGCTCGCCTTCGTCCTCATCGGCCAGCCGCACCAGCAGTTCTTGCGCCAAATTAACCCGCTCAGGCACGCGAAACCCGACCGAATAGGTCATGCAGTCGCCGCCCTCAGCAATGCCATCGTGCGCCCAACCCGGTGGCAGGTAAAGCATATCGCCCGGTTCGAGCACATATTCTTCTTCTGGCTCAAACTGGGCCAGAATTTTCAGGGGCAAATCGTCGCGCAGAGCGAGGTTTTTTTGCCGCCCAATGCGCCAACGACGACGGCCTTGCGCTTGCAGCAAAAATACGTCATAGCTGTCAAAGTGCGGGCCAACCCCACCGCCATCACTGGCGTAGCTGATCATCAAGTCGTCCAAGCGGGCATCGGGCACAAAGCGAAACTGCTGCATCAGCGCATGCACAGCTTCGTGGTGCAAATCAACCCCTTGCACCAACACTGTCCAATGGGGCCGCTGCAAAGGTGGCAAGGCACGCCGGGGCAGAGGGCCGTGGCGCAATGACCAAACACCATCGGTCTGCTGCACGAGGCGCGACTCCACGCCCTCTTGGGCCGCTAGCGCAAACAATTCGGGCCGCGATAGCGGTGCCTTGAAGCCCGGTATGGCTTGGCGCACCAGCAGGGGTTTTTTCTGCCAATGTTGGCGCATAAACTGTGCAGGCATCAGGCCAGCCAGTAGGACGAGGGGTTGCTTGGTGTCCATGACAAGGTTTCTGGCCCGGCAAAGGGCCTGTTGGTCAAACTGCGACAATTCTGCTACGGAACAGCCGTGGCTTTTTTAAGCCGCTTCGTGGTGTATCGTAATCCCTTCACTTTTCTTTTTGTTGCTACTTTTTGCGCTTTCTCGACTTCTACCAAAGGAAGTCTGATGCCCGTCTGAACCGTGAGCCACCATCCCTCTTTTATTTATTTGGCCTCGCAAAGCCCGCGCCGCAGCCAATTGCTAGAACAATTGGGCATTGCGCACCAGTTGTTGCTGGCCCACGCCCCCAACCACCCCGATGAGGCCGAAGACGCCGAGGCCCTAGAAGCCGTGCGGCCCAACGAAGCGCCTACCACCTATGTGCAGCGCGTTACGGCCTTGAAACTCGATGCCGCCGTGGCCCGCCATGCCCGCCGGGGTTTGCCACCCGCGCCCATTTTGTGTGCCGACACCACCGTGGCCCAAGGACGCACCATTTTTGGCAAGCCTGACGATGCAGCACATGCCGCGCACATGCTGGCACAACTGTCGGGCAGCACGCACCGCGTGCTCACCGCTGTAGCCTTGCAACACGGCGCGCAGCGCTGGAGCACTTTGTCGGTGTCACGGGTCACTTTTGCCCCCATGAGCACAGAGCAAATTGCCGCCTATGTAGCCAGTGGTGAGCCGCTGGGCAAGGCTGGTGCCTATGGCATTCAAGGTCTGGCAGCGGCCTACGTGCAGCACATCAGCGGCAGTTATTCAGGCATCATGGGACTACCCCTGTTCGAAACCGCGCAATTGCTGCGCGGCGTCGGATTTGCCCTCTGATTCCCCTTTGCCGTGCGCCCGTGCGCACCCACCCCCCATGCCCAGCCTGCAACAAGACATCCTCATCAACTGGTCGCCCCAAGAAACCCGCGTTGCCATCGTCGAGAACGGCGCGGTGCAAGAGCTGCACCTAGAGCGCCCGCTAGAGCGCGGCTTGGTGGGCAATGTCTATTTGGGCAAAGTGGTGCGCGTACTGCCGGGGATGCAGTCGGCTTTTATCGATATCGGGCTAGAGCGTGCTGCCTTTTTGCACGTAGCCGATGTTTGGCAGCGCCAGCCCGACGGCGAGCCGCCCGCGCTGGCGCGCAAGGGCGAGCCACTGGTGCCAATTGAAAAGCAGGTGTTTGAAGGCCAAACGCTGATCGTGCAAGTGGTCAAAGACCCGATGGGTACCAAAGGCGCACGCTTGTCCACGCAAATCAGCATTGCTGGGCGCTTGCTGGTGTTTTTGCCACAAGACGACCATGTGGGCGTGTCGCAAAAAATACCCGTGGCCGAGCGCGACGCCCTGCGTGCCCGCTTGCAAGCGCTGGTGGGTAGCAAAGAAACCGGCGGCGGGGGCGGCTTTATCCTGCGCACCAATGGCGAAGATGCCACTGATACCGAACTGGCCGAAGACATCGCCTACTTGCGCAAAACTTGGGCGCGTACCAAACAAGCCTCGCTCAAACTGCCGCCCAAATCGCTGCTGCTGCAAGACTTGGATTTATTGCAGCGGGTGCTGCGTGATTTGGTGGGCGAACATACGCACACCATCCGGCTCGACTCGATGGAGCAGTTTCAGCGCCTGCGCGCCTTCGGTCAAGAATTTATGCCCGCCGCTGCCGCCAAGTTGCAGCATTACAAGGGCGAGCGCCCGATCTTCGATTTGTATTCGATTGACGAAGAAATTGCCCGTGCGCTGGGCCGCCGGGTAGATCTGAAATCGGGCGGCTACCTCATCATTGACCAAACCGAGGCCCTGACCACCGTGGATGTGAACACCGGCGGGTTTGTCGGGGCGCGCAATTTTGACGATACGATCTTTAAAACCAACCTAGAAGCCGCTGGGGCCATTGCACGGCAACTGCGCCTGCGCAATCTGGGGGGCATCATCATTGTCGATTTTATTGATATGGTGCGCGAAGACCACCAGCAAGCGGTGCTGGCCGAGTTCAAAAAGCAACTGGCCCGCGACCGGGTAAAAACCATGGCGGGTGGCTTCTCGCAACTGGGGTTGGTAGAGATGACGCGCAAGCGCACCCGTGATTCTTTGGCACACATGTTGTGCGAGCCTTGCCCCTCGTGCCAAGGGCGTGGTGCCATCAAAAC
This sequence comes from Burkholderiaceae bacterium, assembly GCA_019745615.1. Taxonomy (GTDB): domain Bacteria; phylum Pseudomonadota; class Gammaproteobacteria; order Burkholderiales; family Burkholderiaceae_C; genus Simplicispira. Next base: position 1,014 of record JAIESZ010000144.1, on the reverse strand, counting down.
CGTGCGCAGCGTAGCCTACGACATCTTGCGCGAGATTTTGCGCGAGGCACGCCAATTCCACCCACGTGAATTTCGTGTGGTAGCAGCCCCCCAAGTGGTAGAGCTGCTGCTGGATGAAGAAAGCCAGCATCTGGCGGGCCTGAGTGACTTTATTGGCAAGCCTATCTCTTTGCAAGCCGAAAGCGCGATTGGGCAAGAGCAGTACGATATTGTGCTTCTCTAGCGCGTATCGCGCATAAGATGGTGGCTTCTGGGCTAGTTTTTGCCCCTATTGCCTACGATCGCCACCGTGACAAGCCTGCATATTCCCACCATGTTTGTCATGCTCTTCGTCGGCGTGACAGCCATGGCGTTGTCGATTGGCTCGGTGGCTTACCGCCGCCAGCCCGATTTGCTGGTTTTTTCTTTTGGCCTGATGTCACAGGGCATGGGTTATGCCCTGTTCTTTTTGCGTGGTCAGGTGTCGCCACTGCTGTCGGTGGTACTGGCCAATATAGCGATCAATGGGGCGATGGCGCTGTATGTGCTAGCGCTGTACCGCTTTCAGTGCCGCACGCCCCCTAGGGGGTTGGTGGCTATTCCGGTAGTTTTGGTAGGGCTGGGCACTTGGTGGCTGGTCGATGCATACCAAGCGCGCCGGATACTGCTATCGGCCATCACCTTGCTGCAATTTGTCCATATGTCGGTACTGCTGTGGCAATGGCGTCATCAAACGGCTGGGCGCGGCCAGTACATTCTGGGTTTTGCCGCCGTACTCACTGCCTTGACCATGCTCTACCGGATCGTGGTCACTTTGGCGGGCTGGGATCCGGCACAAAAGGTCACTGACTCCACCGTCACGGTAATTTTGAGCTTCATGCTATCGCTGCTCGATACCCTGTTGCTGTCGGTCGGTATGCTGGTCATGGCGCAAGAGCGCACCGAGCAGGCACGGGTGGACAGCGAAGACCGCTACCGCAAACTGATCGAATCGGCCAACGAGGGCATTTGCGTGCTCGAAAAAGGCATCCTGCG
>JAIESZ010000317.1 GCA_019745615.1 Burkholderiaceae bacterium | reverse complement strand
CGCCAGTTGGCTATTGAGGGGCGCGAAGCCACCGCCCACCACCGCCAAACCAAAAGCCAATTGCACGATAGCTTGGATGTGAGCGATTGGGTCACGGGTTGCCTGCGCAACAGCATTGATGAGTTCACCGCCCGTTTGCAATCGGGGCTGGCTATTTTGGCCTCGGTGGGTTCTACAGCGCCTTTTATTGGCCTGTTTGGCACCGTTTGGGGCATCTACCATGCTTTGATTGCCATTGGTACGTCGGGCCAATCGACGATTGACAAAGTGGCTGGCCCCATTGGCGAGGCCCTCATCATGACGGCGCTGGGGCTGGCCGTGGCTATTCCGGCGGTGCTGGGTTACAACGCGCTGGTGCGGGGCAACAAGTCCATCCTGAACCGTCTGAACAGTTTCGCCCATGACTTGCACGCTTATTGCGTGACTGGTGCCCGTGTCTCTGCTGGTGCTCAAGCAGGCAAGGTTCATCCCTTGAAGAAAGGGATTTGAGCATGGCCTTTGGAACCCAAGACGATACCGATGAGGTGATGAACGAAATCAACATGACGCCGCTGGTGGATGTCATGCTGGTGCTACTCATCATCTTCATTATTACCGTGCCGGTGATGAAGCACTCGGTCAATGTGGATTTGCCCCGTGCCAGCAACCAGCCTGAACTGATTAAACCTGAGACGGTGCGCCTGAGCGTGGCTGCCGATGGGGCCTACTTTCTCAATGGCGCACCGATAGAGGAGGAACAACTGGAGGCCCTGCTGAAAACTGAAGCTGCCAAAGAGCCGCAACCAGATTTGCATATCCGGGGCGACAAGGCGGTGCGCTATGAGCGTGTGGCCCAAGCCATGGCTACCGCCCAGCGCGCCGGTGTACGCAAAATCGGTTTTGTCACCGACCCCCAATAACTTTTGCCTTGGAGTATCGACACCATGCACGCCAGTTTGACCGGTTCTTCGCCCTATCTTGCTGCGGCCTTGGGGGCCAGCGCCCAAGAGCCACCTGCCTCTGCCGCCTTAGAGGGGCATGGCAGCACACCAGCGCTAGACGCTTTAGACAGCCGAGACTTGTTGCAAGGCCGTAAGACGGTGGCTATTGCACACAATGGCAGTATGTACCGTTTGCAGGCTACCCGCTTGGGTAAATTGATTTTGACGAAATAGGTTTCATTCGTAGTTTTTCCAAGAGACCTTGGCCTTCAGACCGGGGAGCTAGAGGCGGCAGCGAAGCTGTCGGGGTGTGGAGATTACATCTTGAGATATCCTTCTATGCGGTGTACGATGTGGGTATGAAAAGAACGAATATTTATCTGACTGAGCCGTCCGTGGAAAAGCTTCAAACCCTGTCTGAAAAGACAGGTCTTTCTGTGGCAGAGTTGATTCGCCGGGCCATTGACGACTTTCTGAAAAAGCAAAAATGATCCTCGTTTACAGATACCGGGTGAAGTCGCTCAATGGCTTGCTGAACCAGCAAAGTCGGGCGGTCAACTTCGTCTGGAATTTCTGTAACGACAGGCAAAAAGATGCTTTGCGTTTTGGTCGGCCTTGGCACACCGGATTCGATCTGAACAAGCTCACGACGGGCAGCAGCAAAGAATTGGGATTGCACTCCGGTACGGTCAACGCCGTTTGCGAGCAGTACGCCAAATCGCGCAGCCAAAAGAAACGCCCCTACCTGCGCTATCGGGGAAAAAAGTCCTTGGGCTGGGTTCCACTCAAAGGCCGCGAGTTGAAGCGTGAAGGCGATGCGTTTCGCTTTGCGGGCCACACGTTTCGTGTCTTCAATAGCCGGGCGTTGCCTGCGGGCAAAATTAAAGACGGCACCAACTTCTCCAGAGACAGTCGGGGCAACTGGTTCCTGAACATCGTGATCGATGTCGAGGTTGTGGCGGATGCGCGCCCACCGATCAAAGGGGTTGGCATCGACTTGGGGCTGAAAGAATTTGCCACCTTGTCCACCGGAGAAAAAATCGAGGCGCAGCGCATCTACCGTGGTGCAGAGCAGGCTTTGGCCGTGGCACAGCGTGCCCATAAGAAGCGTCGGGTGAAGGCCATTCACGCACAAATTGCGAACCGGCGCAACGACTTTCACCACCAACTCAGCACCCGCATCGTGCGTGAGTTTGATTACATTGCGGTAGGCAACGTGTGCGCCGCCGGACTCGCCAAGACCAGCATGGCGAAGTCTGTTTTGGATGCAGGTTGGTCGTCCTTCAGAACTCAACTGGCGTACAAGGCTGTTAAGCATGGCGCATGGTTTGAAGAAGTGAACGAAAGCTATACCACCCAGACCTGTTCGGATTGCGGCACGTTGCCCGATTCGAGGCCGAAAGGTATCGCAGGTCTTGGAATAAGAAACTGGATTTGTTCGGAATGTGGCGGTGTGCATGATCGTGATGTGAATGCGGCTAAAAACATCTTGAACCAATTAAGTTTCCGTGTCGGGCATGACACGCCAGCAGTGGGAATTCCCTTCGTTTAGGGAGGGGAGGATGTCAACGTGGGGCGACTCTGGGGTTTACTGCAAACCCATTGGGGTCGTTTTTGCCAGCCAACGGTTTTTTGCCGCGTAGCCAGGCTTTTTTTGCACCGGGAACTTTTTCGGACTGGGTAGCTCCAAGGTGTTGATTCTTCCCATGATTTGTGGGGGTATTGATTCCTATAGGAAAGCCCCCATCTAAAATTCAGACGCCTGCGCTGTGCAGGTCACTCAGGAGCACATTTATGAACGACCGTCTAACGGCCCTCCACTCCTCTGCGGACTATGGCTACGGCATCTCGCAGGATCAGCGCCACAAGGTGCTGCGCAATACTTACTGGCTGCTGGCCTTGAGCTTGGTGCCCACAGTGTTGGGCGCTTGGATTGGCGTAGCTACCGGCATCACTTCCATGCTCAGTGGCGGTGTGGGCATGATCGTGTTTATGGCTGGTGCCTTTGGCTTTATGTTTGCCATCGAGAAAACCAAGCATTCGGCCATGGGCGTGCCGGTGCTGTTGGCCTTCACCTTCTTTATGGGCCTGATGCTGTCGCGCATGATTGGCTCGGTGCTCGGCTTTAAAAACGGCTCTGAACTCATCATGACGGCCTTTGCCGGTACTGCTGGCGTGTTTGTCGTCATGGCTAGCTTGGCCAGCGTCATCAAGCGCGATTTGTCGGGCATGGGTAAGTGGTTGATGGTGGGCGCTTTGGTGCTGATGGTCGGTGCCGTCATCAATGTGTTTGTGGGCTCTAGCGCGGGCATGATGGCTATTTCGGTGGCTGCCATTGGCATTTTTAGCGCCTACATGCTGTATGACCTGAAACAGATCATTGACGGCGGCGAGACCAACTACATCAGCGCCACTTTGGCCCTGTACATGGACATCTTTAACGTCTTCCAGAGCCTGCTGGCGCTGCTGGGCATTTTTGGTGGCGAGCGCGAATAAGCATCTACGCTTTTCTTGCCCCTTCAAGCCCCGCAAGGGGCTTTTTTCATGGCCGCTGCCCAGAGTAATCTGGGGTGTAGGGCTTCATTCTGCCCCGACCTGTGCCGATAATGGGAAACATGTTCCAGAAAGTGCCCCCCATGCTGCTACGCCTTACCCCCCTTTTTGCCTTGCTGCTGCTGACCGGCTGCGAGATTCCGGGCCTGATTCCTAACCCGGCAACAGTGCAAAAAGAGGCCGAGGCCAAGGCCATCGGCAGTGCTTGCCGCCATGCCCTGCGTGGCCTAGAAGATTGCTACATCCTCAACCCCAAGGCCCCCAAGGCGTCGGTGTTTGCGGGCTGGAAGGATATGGACGGCTACATGCGCGAAAACAAAATTGACGGTACGCCCTCGGTGCTGGGCAAGGCCGAAAAAGCAGCCAAGCCCCCCACCGAAGAAATCATTCAGCCCTCGCGTGGTGCTGCCAGCGAGCGGCGCAGCTGATCCCTCCTCCTCCCCTCCCCTGCACAGCCTTGTGCGGTGTTTGCAAGGTGTTTGCCATCTTTGGCAGGTGTCCAATGCGCTGATGGTGTTGGCTGATCTGTGGCGGTGCCAAGCGCTTAACATTGGCACCGCATCACCATGCAGAAGCATGACAACAGGAACACCACCACATGACCAGCACCCAACAACGTGCCGCACTGCAAAGCCAAATTTGGAAAATCGCCAACGATGTACGGGGCGCAGTCGATGGCTGGGACTTCAAGCAATACGTGCTCGGCACCCTGTTCTATCGCTTTATCAGCGAAAACTTTGCCAACTACATCGAAGGCGGCGATGACAGCATCCACTACGCAGCACTCAACGATGTGGTCATCACCCCCGACATCCGAGACGACGCCATCAAAACCAAGGGTTACTTCATCTACCCCAGCCAATTGTTTGCCAACGTAGCCGCCAGCGCCAACACCAACGAGAGCCTCAACACCGACTTGGCCGCCATCTTTGCCTCTATTGAAGCATCCGCCAGCGGCTACCCCTCTGAGCGCGATATCAAAGGCCTGTTTGCTGACTTTGACACCACCAGCAACCGCCTTGGCAACACCGTTAAAGACAAAAACATCCGCTTGGCTGCCGTGCTCAAAGGCGTGGCTGAACTGGACTTTGGTGATTTTGACGCCAGCCACATCGACCTGTTTGGCGATGCCTACGAGTTTTTGATCTCCAACTACGCCGCCAATGCAGGCAAATCCGGTGGCGAATTTTTTACCCCGCAACACGTTTCTAAGCTGATTGCACAGCTGGCGATGCACCAGCAAACCAGCGTCAACAAAATTTACGACCCCGCCTGTGGCTCTGGCTCCTTGCTGCTGCAAGCCAAAAAGCACTTTGACGCCCACATCATTGAAGATGGATTTTTTGGGCAGGAGATCAACCACACTACCTACAACTTGGCGCGGATGAATATGTTTTTGCATAACATCAACTACGACAAGTTCAACATCCAGCTGGGTGATACCCTGATGGATCCGCACTTTGCCTACGACGAACCCTTTGATGCCATCGTCTCTAACCCGCCCTACTCGGTGAAATGGATAGGTGCAGACGACCCCACGCTGATTAACGACGAGCGCTTTGCCCCGGCGGGCGTACTGGCCCCCAAATCCAAAGCCGATTTTGCCTTTGTGCTCCATGCCCTGAGCTACCTGTCTAGCAAAGGCCGTGCCGCTATTGTGTGCTTTCCTGGTATTTTTTACCGGGGCGGGGCCGAGCAAAAAATCCGCCAATATCTGGTGGATAACAACTACGTGGAAACGGTGATCTCACTCGCGCCCAACTTGTTTTTTGGCACCACCATTGCCGTCAATATTTTGGTACTGTCCAAACACAAAACTGACACCCGCACCCAGTTGATCGATGCTAGCGGCCTGTTCAAAAAAGAAACCAATAACAACACCCTGACCGATTCCCATATCGAGCAGATCATGGGGGCGTTTGATAGCAAAGCCGATATTGAGCATTTTGCCAAATTGGTCAGTGTGGACACCATTGCTGCGAATGATTATAACCTGTCGGTGAGCAGCTATATTGAAGCCAAAGACAACAGCGAAGTTGTGGATATTGCCCAACTCAATGCAGAGCTGAAAACCACCGTTGCCAACATTGACCGCTTGCGCGCCGATATTGATGCTATTGTGGCCCAAATTGAGGGAGAGGCCGCATGATTTTAGAAAATAAGCTCCATATTACCGACCAAATCGAGTTAGCCAAAGCCGAAGAGAAAATCAGCAAACAGAAAGCCAAACAGCTTTTTGATTCGGGCGACATTGAAAAAGTAGAAGTGGGTAAATTTGCCGGGCTGGCTTTTATCCATGCCTATTTGTTTGCCGATATTTACCCCTTTGCCGGAAAAATCCGCGAGGTGAATATTGCCAAAGGTAATTTTGGTTTTGCGCGGGTGATGTATCTGGGAGCATCGCTCAAGCACATTGACGCTATGCCCCAAAGCACGTTCAACCAGATCATCGAAAAATATGTGGAGATGAATGTGGCCCACCCTTTTCGTGAGGGCAATGGCCGCGCCACCCGCATTTGGCTAGATGGCATACTGAAAAAAGAAATCCGGCAGGTGGTGGATTGGAACCGGGTGGACAAAGAAGAATACTTGGCCGCCATGCAGCGCAGCCCAGTGAAAGACTTGGAGATTAAAGCGCTGCTACAACAAGCCCTGACTGACCAAATTGATGACCGCGCCTTGTTTATGAAGGGCATTGATGTGAGCTATTACTACGAAGGTTATAGCGAATTTAAGACGGAGGAGCTGTAGCCGTGGGTGATATGAATTATTTGGAAAAACTGCTGGATGGAGTTCGGGTGGAATGGAAGTCTCTGTGGCAAGTTACTACTTGGGATAAAAGATTTAATGCTGTTGATAATTATAAGCAGCCTAAGGTTATTAGCTACCCATATTTACTTGCGGCAGATTTATTTAAGTTAGAGAGAGATGATGGCGATGTTTTTCTTCTCTCTACTGGTGAGCGAACTGGGTGGACAACAGAAGAATTAGCCAGCACATATCTTCGGACAGGGGAAGTAGTTACAATTCCTTGGGGTAAATCTCGCCCTGTGAAGGAGGTGCTCAAATACTATAAAGGCCGTTTCGTTACAGCAGACAATCGTATCGCTACTTCCAGCGATACAGAAAAGCTTTTAAATAAATTTTTGTTTTACTGGCTGATGAGCCAATCAATAGTGATAGATGGGTTTTATCGAGGTTCAGGCATCCAGCATCCAAGCATGGCCGCTGTTCTTGATATGCAAATACCCATCCCACCCCTCGAAATTCAGGCTGAAATTGTTCATATTCTGGACGCATTTAACGAGCTTACCAACGAGCTTACCAACGAGCTTACCACAAGAAAAAAACAATACAACTATTATCGCAGCCAGTTGTTAAATTTTGGAGAAGGGGAAGTGGAGTGGAAGACGTTGGGGGAACTGGCGAAGAATCTTGACTCGATGCGAAAGCCAATCACGAGTAGCTTAAGAGATTCAGGTGATATTCCATACTATGGTGCATCAGGGATTGTTGATTACGTTAAAAACTATATCTTTGATGGAGACTTATTGCTTGTTTCCGAAGATGGGGCTAATTTGTTGGCACGAAATACTCCAATAGCTTTTAGCATTAGCGGGAAAAGCTGGGTGAATAATCACGCACATGTTCTTAAATTTGAGACGTACGCTGAACGCAGATACGTTGAATACTATTTAAATAGTATTGATTTGACGCCGTATATTTCTGGCGCAGCCCAGCCAAAGCTAAACAAAAAGAATTTGGAAAGCATCAGCATTCCGAATCCTTCACTCGAAGAAAAAGCCCGTATCGTCGCCATCCTCGACAAATTTGACACTCTCACTAATTCTATTAGCGAGGGCTTGCCCCGCGAAATTGCCTTACGCCAAAAGCAATACGAGCATTACCGTGATCTGCTGTTGAGCTTTCCCAAGCCAGCAGCAGAAACATCTCGCCCATAGCTAGAGATGCCGCATGAAAAAAATAGCCATGATGCCAGCCGAGAAGATGAATGCCCAGTCAATCACTGGCTTCATGGTATTTTGGTGCCTACCTCATTCTGAGCGCTGATGAAATAAAATGAGTAACTATAAAACCATTGCCGAATCAAATAATTTTATCGTTTTAGATAAATACGCAAAAGCATTGCGCGCCAGTGAAAACTACCAAACCGAATACGATTTGGAGCAAGAATTTATTCAGGATTTGAAAAATCAGGGTTATGAATATGCGCCCGATCTAAAAACGACCGAGAAGCTACTGACCAATGTACGCAAGCAGTTAGAGGACTTGAATAATGTGCAGTTTACTAATGGTGAATGGCTACGTTTTGTAGAAAATTGGCTAGATAAGCCCAGCGATAGCATTGTCGATAAAACCCGCAAAATCCATGATGATTATATTTATGATTTTGTCTTTGACGATGGGCGTATCCAAAACATCTACCTGCTAGACAAAAAGAACATTGCCCGCAACAAAGTGCAGGTCATCAAGCAGTTTGAGCAAACGGGTTCGCACGCCAATCGCTACGATGTGACGATCTTGGTCAATGGCCTGCCACTGGTGCAGGTCGAGCTAAAAAAGCGCGGCGTAGCAATTCGCGAAGCCTTCAATCAGGTGCATCGCTATAGCAAAGAGAGTTTTAACAGCGAGCATTCTTTATTCAAGTATTTACAGCTCTTTGTGATCTCCAACGGTACCGACAGCCGTTATTTTGCCAATACCACCCAGCGCAATAAAAATAGCTTCGATTTCACAATCAATTGGGCTAAAGCAGATAACATTCTCATCAAAGACCTGAAAGATTTTACTGCCACCTTCTTCCAGAAGAATACCCTGCTCAATGTGCTGCTGCATTATTCGGTGTTTGATATCAGTAATACGCTGTTGGTGATGCGCCCCTACCAGATTGCCGCCACTGAGCGTATTTTGTGGAAGATCAATAGCGCCTATCAAACCAAAAATTGGAGCAATACAGAAAGTGGTGGATTTATTTGGCACACCACCGGTTCAGGTAAAACATTGACCAGTTTCAAGGCAGCACGTTTAGCGACGGAGTTGGATTTTGTTGATAAGGTATTTTTTGTGGTGGATCGTAAAGATCTTGATTATCAGACCATGAAAGAATACCAGCGCTTTTCGCCAGATAGCGTCAACGGCTCAGACAGCACCGCTGGGCTGAAGCGCAATTTGGATAAAGACGATAATAAAATTATTGTTACCACTATCCAAAAGCTCAATCATCTGATAAAAAGTGAAAGTGATTTGCCGATTTACAATAAGCAAGTGGTTTTTATTTTTGATGAATGCCACCGCAGCCAGTTTGGCGAAGCACAAAATAATTTGAAGAAAAAGTTCAAAAAGTTTTATCAGTTTGGCTTTACTGGTACCCCCATTTTTCCGCAGAACGCCATTGGCGCAGAGACAACCGCTAGTGTATTTGGCCGTGAGCTGCATTCTTATGTCATCACCGATGCTATCCGTGATGAAAAGGTGCTCAAGTTCAAGGTGGACTACAACGATGTGCGCCCACAGTTCAAAGCTGTTGAAAGTGAGCGGGACGAGAAAAAACTCAATGCGGCTGAAAATAAACAGGCCTTGCTGCACCCCGAACGTATTCGGGAGATTTCGCAGTATATCTTGAATAACTTTCGGCAAAAAACCCATCGCCTACAGGTTGGAGCCAAAGGCTTCAATGCCATGTTTGCTGTGAGCAGCGTAGATGCCGCCAAGCTGTATTATGAGTCGTTCAAAGTTTTACAGAAAAACAGCGACAAGCCACTGAAAGTAGCCACCATCTTCTCGTTTGCAGCCAACGAAGAACAAGATGCAGTAGGCGATATTTTGGATGAGAGCTTTGAAGTGTCTGCACTGGACAGTAGCGCCAAAGAGTTTTTGAGCGCGGCCATTGCCGACTATAACGCCCTGTTCAAAACAAATTTTAGCGTGGATAGCAATGGCTTTCAAAACTATTACCGCGATCTTGCCAAGCAAGTCAAGGCCAAAGAAATCGACCTGCTGATTGTGGTGGGTATGTTTTTGACCGGCTTTGATGCCCCGATGCTGAACACCTTGTTTGTGGATAAAAACTTGCGCTACCACGGTTTGATGCAAGCCTATTCGCGTACCAACCGCATTTATGATGCCACCAAGACTTTTGGCAACATCGTTACCTTTCGTGATTTAGAGCAGGCCACTATTGATGCTATTACCTTGTTTGGTGATAAAAATACTAAAAATGTGGTGCTAGAGAAGAGTTACAAAGAATACATGGAAGGCTTTACCGACGTGCTGACCGGCGAGGCGCGGCGTGGCTTTGTGGAAGTTGTAGGGGAGTTGGAGCAGCGCTTTTCCAACCCCGAAGATATTGTGAAGGAATCGGAAAAAAAGGCCTTCGTTAAACTGTTCGGCGAGTATTTGCGCATTGAAAACGTGCTGCAAAATTACGATGAATTTTCTAGCCTGAAAGCCTTGCAAGGCGTCGATAAGAATGACCCAGAGGCGGTTGAAGACTTCAAGGTCAAGCATCATCTAAGCGATGAGAATCTGGCAGCGCTGCAATCGGTCAAGATACTAGCTGAACGGAAAATTCAGGATTACCGCTCAACCTACAATGATGTTCGCGATTGGCTGCGTCGGGAAAAAGCTGGAAGTGAAAAAGAAAAATCTACCATCGACTGGGATGATGTGGTCTTTGAGGTGGATTTATTGAAATCACAAGAGATCAACCTAGATTATATTCTGGAGTTGATTTTTGAGAATAATAAACAAATCAAGGATAAAGCCGCACTGATCGAAGATGTTCGCCGGGTGATTCGTGCTAGTCTGGGCAACCGTGCCAAAGAGGGCTTGCTGGTTGATTTCATTCATCAAACCGACCTAGATCAGATAGAGGATAAGGCCAGTGTGATGGATGCCTTTTTTGTCTTTGCACAAGCGGAACAACAGCGTGAGGTGCAAGAGCTGGTTAGTGCTGAGAGCCTGAATGCAGAGGCAGCCAAACGTTACATCGCTAACTCATTAAAGCGAGAATTTGCCAGTGACAATGGCACTGAACTGAATGCCGTTCTGCCTAAAATGAGTCCGTTGAATCCGCAATATCTGACAAAAAAGCAGAGTGTTTTTCAGAAAATAGCGGCTTTTGTCGAAAAATTTAAGGGTGTGGGTGGTCAGATCTGATGAGACAGCGCTAAACCCCATCGTTTGCGATGGGGCTTGTGTTTCGCTTAAACGCTGGAAACCCGCTCAAACACGGCCATGCTCTCGACGTGGGCGGTGTGCGGAAACATATTCACCATGCCCGCAGCCACGCAACGGTAACCGGCCCGGTGTACCAGCAGACCGGCATCACGCGCTAGCGTGGCTGGGTTGCAACTGACATAAACAATGCGTTGTGGCGGCGTCCAGCCCGCTGCCTGTGGTGGCAACTCTGGCGCGTCTTCGGCCCCCAAACGGGCCTGTTCGATATTCGCTAAGGCCGTGGCCAAGGCAAAAGCGCCTTCGCGGGGCGGGTCAATCAACCATTTTTCAGCGACGCCATCGGCCACCAGCATCTCCGGCGTCATCTCAAACAGGTTGCGCGCCACAAACTGCGTTGGGGCCAGCGCTTGCCCGGCTTGGGCTTGGTTCAAGGCATAGTTATCGCGTGAGCGCGCCACCAAGGTCTCGCTGCCTTCAATGCCTAGCACCTCGCGCCCTTGGGTGGCCAGCGGCAGGGTAAAGTTGCCCAAACCACAAAACCAGTCAATCACCCGCTCGTGTTTTTGTACGTCCAGCAGACGCAGCGCACGCGACACCAGTACCCGGTTGATATGTGGGTTCACTTGCGTGAAATCGGTGGGTTTGAACGGCATGGTGATGCCAAATTCGGGCAGGGCGTACGACAGTTGCGGGCTGTCGGCATCGAGCAGGCGCACGGTGTCTGGGCCTTTCGATTGCAGCCACCATTGCACTTGGTGCTCAGTAGCAAAGGCACGCAGTTTGTCGATATCGCCCGCAGACAGTGGCTCCAAATGGCGCAGCACCAAGGCTGTTACTTCATCGCCACAGGCCAGCTCAATTTGTGGGCAGGTGTCGCGGGCCTCTAGCGATGCAATCAAAGCCCGCAGGGGCATCAGCATGGCACTGACATGGGGCGGCAAAATGGGGCAAACTTCCATATCGGCCACATAGCGGCTTTTGCGCTCATGAAAGCCCACCAGCACCGTCCCCTTTTTGATCACGTTGCGCACCGACAGGCGGGCGCGGTAGCGGTAGCCCCAAGCCGGGCCTTCAATCGGGCGCAGCAGGGTTTCGGGTTTGACCTTGCCCAAATGCCAAAGGTTGTCTTCTAGCACGCGTTGCTTGACGGCTACTTGGGCACCTGCGTGCAAATGCTGCATTTTGCAGCCGCCACAGGCCCCGGAGTGCAGGCCAAAATGGGGGCAGCCGGGGCGCACGCGCTGCGCCGATTCTTTGTGAATCGCCGTCAGGCTGGCTTGCTCCCAGTTGTTTTTCTTGCGGTGGGTGTTGGCCGTGACCCATTCAAAGGGCAAGGCACCATCAATAAAGACCACTTTGCCATCAGGCTTGCGGGCGACGCCTTGGGCGTCTAAGTCCATGGAATGCACCTCCAGCCAGTCGGCGGGGTACGCGGGTGGGGTATCGTTCAAATCGCTCATGGCGGCGATTGTCTCAGGCCCGCCTGTGCAGACCAAGGCCAGAAGGTGGAAAATCGTCTGCTTATGACCAGCCCTGTCCCCGCCATTGCGCCCACATCAGCGCAACCAGCCCCTTCTGCCACAAGACCAGCACCGCGCAACGTGGCGGAGGTATTTTGGTCTTTTACTTGGTTGGCTTTGCAGGGCTTTGGTGGTGTCGTGGTTGTGGTGCAGCGCGAGTTGGTGGAGAAAAAACGCTGGCTGACGCGAGAGGAGTTTATCGAGGAGTGGGCGGTGGCCCAAGTCATGCCCGGCCCCAATGTGGTCAATTTGTCCATCATGATTGGGGATCGCTATTTTGGCCTGCGGGGTGCGTTGGCGGCCTTGGCCGGGATGCTGGCGCTGCCCTTGGTGTTGGTGTTGTTGGCTGCTTTGGCCTATGCCCACTGGGCCACCCACCCCGCTGTGGCGGGTGCTTTGCGCGGCATGGGTGCGGTGGCTGCGGGCATGATTGGCGGCATGGGGCTCAAGCTGATGCCTGCCTTGCGCCAGCACCCTTTGGGGCCGGTATG
>JAIESZ010000318.1 GCA_019745615.1 Burkholderiaceae bacterium | reverse complement strand
ATGTCATCAAGGAGGCTTTTGCTGTCGAGCAAACTGGCCGTATGGGCCAGATCGTGGGTGATTTCTTGGGAGTAACCACAGATGCCTACCACCGCGCCCTCGTGCTCGATAGGCACGCGGGTGGTACGAAAACTGCGCCGCTCATTGGTGCTGCGCAGCACCAGATGCTCTACCCGTTGCTGAACTTGGCCCGAACGCAGCACCTGTATCTCGGCTGCTGCGCAGTCTTTGGCTTGGGCTGTGCCCACAAAATTTTGCAGTGTTCGTCCCAGTAGCGTATTGAGGGAGGTCTCAAACAGGCGCAAGCCGTAGGGATTCATCCACACATAACGCCCTTGACAGTCTTTGATAAACGCCACCACCTTGATGTGGTCGGTCAGGAGCGCTAGCCCCAGACGACGTAATTGGGCTGGAGAAAGAAATTTCTCGGTAGTCAAATGCTGTTCCTCAACAAGGTGCTTGTCGAGGATGGTACATATATTTACACATTGGGGGAGCAAATTTTGCTCCCCCCACACACCAAATGACCTTAGTGGGAGCTGTGGGCATCCTTTTTCAGGGACAACACCACCGAGGTAGCGATGATGGCTGCCACGACCCCCAGCGACACACCCACAGGAATCTTGTAGATGTCCATCAGCATCATCTTCACACCAATGAACATCAGCACCATTGCCAGCCCATACTTGAGCAGCGAGAAGCGGTCAGCCATATCGGCCAGCAAGAAATACATGGCACGCAAGCCCAAGATAGCAAATATGTTTGACGTCAAGACGATGAACGGGTCAGTGGTGATGGCAAAAATAGCCGGGATGGAATCGACCGCAAAGATGACATCGCTCAGTTCCACCAGCACCAACACCAAAAACAGCGGGGTAACGTAGCGCACCCAGCGCACATCCCCATGCGGGCCACACACTTGCTTTTGGATAAAGAAGCGCTCGCCGTGCAGCTCGTCCGTGACTTTCACGTGGCGACGAATCCACCGGATGACCGGATTGCCAGCCAAGTCTGGCTCCTTGTCGGCAAACCACCACATCTTGATGCCCGTGACCAGCAAGAAAGCCCCGAACACATAGAGCAGCCAATGAAATTGCGTGATGAGCCAGACACCAGCAAAGATCATGATGGTGCGCAACACAATGGCCCCCAGCACGCCCAGCACCAACACCCGCTTTTGCAACTCTAGCGGGATCGCAAAGAAGCTAAACAGCATCAGCCAAACAAAGACGTTATCGACTGCCAGCGATTTCTCAATCAGGTAGCCGGTGACAAATGCCAACGCTTTCTCATTGGCAATCTCGCGCCCAGCGGTGCTGTCAAGATACCACCACAAGAGTGCGGCAAAGAGCATGGAGACGCTGACCCAGATGCCCGACCACGTGGCCGCTTCTTTAAAAGAGACGCGGTGCTGCTTGCCACCACCGACCACAAACAGGTCGATGGCCAGCATGACAAGGACGATGGTGAAGAACCCCGCCCACATCCACCAACTACCGATGGTTTCCATTGTGTTGTTCCTTGTTGATTGTTTGGGTTGAAGAGAAAAATTTGTGCTGGTGCATTATTCACGCACTTTGGTTTCCAATAAAGCAGATATATATTCATTTTTAGTTCGGAAAAACCGAACTGCTCTCCTATGCTCAACTACCGCCATCTGCACTATTTCTGGATCGTTGCCAAGGAAGGCGGCTTTGCCCGTGCCTCTGAACGGCTGGACATGGCTATCCAAACCATCAGCGTGCAAGTGCGCGAATTAGAGAAATCGCTGGGGCAGCAACTGCTCAAGCCCGCAGGCCGTGGCGTGGCCTTGACCGAAGCGGGCAAGGCTGTCTTTGCGCGGGCAGAAGAGATTTTTCAGATTGGCCAGCGGCTAGAAGAAGAAGTGCGCCAAGCCAATTCTGGCTCCGTGATCCGGCTGGCTGTCGGACTGTCCGATGGCATTTCTAAGTTGGCAGCCCACGCCCTGCTGGGGCCAATCCTCAGCACGGGTGCGTTGCGGCTGGTGTGCCATGAGGGCAAGTTTGAGCAGTTGCAAAGTGAATTGGCCCAGCACCACCTCGATTTGGTGCTGGCCGGGCAGGCGGCCCCACCCAACCCCAACCTGCGCCTGAGCAGTGAACGCCTGGTGTCGTCCCCCGTGGATTGGTATGGCCCCGCCAACTGGGTACAGGCTACCGACATCACCCAATTTCCTGCCGTGCTAGAGCAGGTGCCGGTGCTCTTGCCCACCGCCCATTCGGTGCTACGCACCAGCCTAGAGCGCTGGTTCGAGGAACAGGGCCTGCGGCCCCAAGTGGTCGGGGAATTTGAGGACAGCGCACTCATGACGGTGTTTGCTGCGCGTGGCTTGGGGGTTTTTCCGGTAAGCCGGTTTGGTGCCGATGACATTGGCCTGATGCCCGGTTTGCTGTTATTGGGCCGCTGCGAAGACATCCATGAAGAAATCCACGCGATTTATGGCCGCCGGGGGCGGCAACACCCCTTGGTGCAGCAACTTCTGACCTACACCAGAGGGTAACTTCGCTTATCTTCTGGCTTCTCAAATCGCTCGATTAGGAGATAGCAGTGATTTAGCGACAAATGGCAGCATGTTCGTTACAGCCATTTTTTGGTGTGGCTTACCCACAGGCAATACGGCATAAATACAGCTATCGTCTCTTATCTTTTGCCGAATTTGCAGTCATTTGCAGCCATCTTTTTTCATCTGTTTATTTTGCGCTGTGGCCTTCCCATATCTGGCAAATGCTGCATAGAATCGCGCCCCACGGCAGATGTGACTGCCGGTTTCAAGGGGCATATCCATGACGCAGCAGGTACAAGAACAGCCGGTACGCCCGGTGCATATCCATCGCCGCAGCAACACCGCGCTGGTTGGTAGTGACCACGAACTGGTATGGACACTGGAGCAAATCCAATCCCTGTTAGAGCTGCCATTCCATGCCTTGATGTGGCAGGCACAGCAGGTACACCATGCCCATTGGCCTGCGGGAGAGGTGGAGCTGGCCACCTTGTTGTCGGTGAAGACTGGGGGTTGCCCAGAAAACTGCGGTTATTGCCCGCAGTCTGCTGCATTCGAGACCGAGGTGCAGGCCGAGAAGCTCATGGCTCCAGCAGAAGTCCATCAGGCGGCACTAGCAGCACGGGAGGCAGGGGCGACGCGCTTTTGCATGGGGGCCGCTTGGCGCGCTCCCAAAGACCGAGACATCGAGAAAATGGCCGAACTCATCCGCACCGTCAAGGGCTTGGGTATGCAGGCCTGTGCCACGCTGGGAATGCTAGACACACACCAAGCACAAGCCCTCAAGGCGGCGGGCTTAGACTACTACAACCACAATCTGGATACGGCACCCGATTACTACCAAGAGGTGGTATCAACCCGTGCGTACCAAGACCGGTTGCACACCTTGTCTGCGGTGCGCCAAGCAGGCATCAGTGTCTGTTGTGGTGGCATTGTGGGCATGGGTGAGACACCTGTGCATCGGGCGGGGCTGATTGCACAACTGGCTAACCTGCACCCGTACCCTGAGTCCGTGCCGATCAACAGCTTGGTACGGGTGCCCGGTACCCCTTTGGCCGACAGTGATCCGATAGATCCCTTCGATTTTGTCCGCGTGATTGCTGTCTGCCGTATCACGATGCCCAAGGCCCGCATCCGCCTGTCTGCGGGCAGAAAACAACTGGGCGATGCGGTGCAAGCCCTGTGTTTTCTGGCCGGTGCCAACTCAATTTTTTATGGCGAAAAACTGCTGGTGACAGGCAACCCCGACGCGGATGCCGATGCGGCCCTGCTGACCAAACTGGGACTGGTGCCGTGCAAAACCACGACCCCTGCCTGAGCGCAGCATGGTAGCGCCAGACGATTGCATGGGCTGTGCCGTGAAGGCTGTCACCCTGAGCCGTGGTGCCAACACGGTGTTTCAGGGTCTGGAGTTAGACCTGCGGGAACCTCGGATTGGCCTGATTGGGCACAACGGCGCTGGCAAAACCAGTCTGTTACGGCTGCTGTGTGGGCTAGAAACGCCCAATGCGGGGCAGGTGCTGGTGAGAGGGCAGGACATTTACGCCCAGAAGTCAACCATGCCCCGCGCCCGACTGGTGGGCATGATGTTCCAGAACCCCGAAGACCAAATCATTTTTCCGACCGTAGAAGAGGAGCTGGCACTGAGCCTGCAAACTTTGTCCGGTCTAGATCGCAAGGCGGCACGCCAAAGCAGCCATGCTTTTCTGGCAACCTACGGGCTTGAGCATTGGGCATCGCGTGCCATTGGCAGTTTGAGTCAGGGCCAACGGCAATGGGTGTGCTGGCTCGCTATGCTGCTGGCCCAGCCACAGGTCTTGTTACTGGATGAGCCTTTTGCCAGCCTAGATTTGCCGGGCCAGATCGCGTTAGCCCACGCTATTGATACCTGTGCGCAGCAAGTCATCGTATCTACCCAT
Organism: Burkholderiaceae bacterium; assembly: GCA_019745615.1. GTDB lineage: Bacteria > Pseudomonadota > Gammaproteobacteria > Burkholderiales > Burkholderiaceae_C > Simplicispira. The sequence continues at coordinate 8,023 of JAIESZ010000318.1, read as the reverse complement.
GCGCTAGACCATGTGCGTGGTTTTGAGCGGGTGATCTGGCTGGAAGCTGGACGCATCCGCGCTGACGGGCCGGGAAGTGAGGTATGCCATGCCTACGAAGCTGCCGTACGCGCACAAGCGCCCGCATGGGGTTTAAGCAGCCCCAGGAGCGCCTGAGATGGGCAGCTTGTACAGCGAACACCTCACTTGGCTGCACCGCTGGTCGGCAGGTATCAAGCTCTGGAGCATGGCAATTCTTGGCTCCGGTATTTTCTGGATGGATGGACTCGTGCCGCTGGCCGTAGCCGCTGTGTTTTGCATGGCATTGTCGTGCAGCATCTGGCAGGCTATGCGTGCAATGCGGGGTTTGCTGACATCGCTGGCGCTGGCTGCACTGCTGATTGCAGGTTTCCATGCCTTCTGGGGCCACTGGGAAGTGGGCGTGACCAGCGCTTTGCGCCTAGCCTGTGCGGCTTGCCTTGGCATGGCCCTGACCGTGACCACCCGCAGCAGCGACTTGATTGATGTTCTTGAACAGCTGCTGCGGCCTGCGCAATGGCTAGGGCTGCGCCCAGAACGGATTTCTTTGCAATTGGCGCTGATGCTGCGTTTTACCGAGCACTTTTTTGTTCAGTGGAACAAGCTCGATCAAACCTACCGCCTGCGCACAGGCCAATCTGGCGGACGGCACCTGCTGGCACCGTTGATTGTGCAACTGCTCCAAACCTCCCGGCGCGTCGCCGACGCGCTTTTTCTCCGTCTCGGCCCCTGAACTGTGTGCTCTGCACTTGGATAAATCACATGAACTACTCTATTAGCCGTAACGAATCTCATTCCTTTACCTTGGTAGCCTTGTTTGCCGCCTTGATGGCCGTGATGGGCCTGATCCCTAAAATTGATCTGCCTTTTGGCGTGCCCATCACCCTGCAATCTTTGGCCACCATGTTGGCGGGCTGTTTGCTGGGTGCCCGGCGAGGCTTTCAGTCTATAGCCCTGTTTATGTTGGCCGTAGCGGTGGGGCTGCCCCTGCTGGCAGGGGGGCGAGGGGGCATAGGCGTGTTCATGGCACCATCGGCCGGTTATTTGCTGGGCTACCCGGTGGCAGCGTTGGTCACAGGGCTGGTCATGCGGTGGCTGCCACACGCTACCCCCCGGCAAACAGGCCTTAGTGCCTTTGTCGCCGCTGTGGTGGGCGGGGTTTTTGTCCTGCACATGATGGGAATTGCCGGCTTGGTACTGGTAGCCCACATGGACGTCATGAAAGCGGTATGGGTAGATTTGGCGTTTGTCCCTGGTGACTTGGTCAAATGTGTGCTGTGTGGCCTGATTGTGCATACCGTGTCCAAAGCCATGCCAGACTGGCGTTTTGGGGGCCATTGATGGCCATATCTCAACACCCATCCTATCCCTTAGATGGGTTGGTCAATGAGTCGTTTGCTACATTGCATGGCCCCCTCGATAGGTGGGCGCACCAACGCCCAGAAGCTGTGGCACTACGCAATGAACACACGGCATTGAGTTTTGCCCAACTGCATCAACGGGTTCAGTTGAGGACGGCAGAGATAGCCCACCAAAATTTGCCAGAGACGGTGCTATTGCCCACCACAATGGGCGTACTCGACACCTTGGTCGAATTTTTGGCCGTGATCGCTTCGGGCCGATGTGCCGCCCTCGGTGATCCTGCGTGGCCCGCGCATATCTTGACAGCGGTGGCGGCCAGCATTGCTGGACTACCAAAGCCCACGCATGTAGCGGCGGCAACGGCGGCCATCACACCGGCGTTAGCCCCTTGTTATATTGGTTTTACCTCAGGCAGCACGGGCCAGCCCAAGGGTTTTCGCAGAAACCATCTGTCTTGGACGGAGAGTTTCCGCACCAGTGTGGCCGATTTTGGCGCGTGTGCCACAGGCACGGTAGCAGCTCCGGGCCGTTTGTCGCATTCGTTGTTTCTGTTTGCTGCCATGATGGGTCTCTGGACGGGTGCGGGGGCAGTGGTGCAAGAGCGCTTTTCTGCGTCGGCCACGTTGGCGAGCTTGGCTAACGGGCAGGCATCGGTGTTGCTGGCGGTGCCCAGCCAACTGCTGCTGATGCTCGATACAGCGCAGCGCCAAGGCCAAGCCCCGATCGCTGCTACCACCTTGATCCTTATCAGCGGTGCCCGCTGGATGCGTGAGCAGACACCCCGTTTACGCCATCTGTTTCCCAACGCCCGTTTGATCGAGTTTTATGGGGCCTCGGAAACCAGTTATGTGGCTTGGCGTGAGGCCGATGGTGCCAACGACTCGCAGGTGGTGGGCCAGCCTTTTAGCAATGTAGAACTGCGCATTGGCGATTTGCCGCTGGATGCACCCTATGCTCCGGGCACGGCAGGGCGCATCTGGGTGCGCAGCCCCATGTTGTTTATGGATTATGTGCACACCCAAGACCCTACCGCCGCCATGCGCCATGACGGTTGGTTGTCGGTGCGCGATATGGGCTGGCTGGATGCGCAAGGGCAGTTGTATTTGTGCGGTCGGGAGAACCGGATGCTCGTGACCCAAGGCAAGAACGTCTTCCCAGAAGAAGTAGAGTCTTGCCTACTGACGCAAGCCGAGGTGGAATATGCTAGCGTTCTGGGGCTGCCAGACCGACTGCGCGGCCACCGTATCCATGCCGTGGTGCAACTGAAGGAGGGTACCCCCCACTTTGCGAAGGCAGCGCTTGTCAGCCTTTGTCGTCACACCCTAGAACCCTATAAAACGCCACGGCAGTGGTGGCTGTGGCAAGGCCCTTGGCCGTTAACGCGCAATGGCAAGACGGATCATGCACGGATTGCACAAACACTGACGTCTTTAGTACGCGGCAGCGGCCCTAAGACAGATGAGGGCATCACGCCGTGGCGTTGACGGGTGGTGGCTGGCCCATTCTTGGCTGGGCGCGCAGCGCCGTCGCGCCGGTGGGCGGGGCTTTGTCCAGATTGGCAATCCATGACTTGGCCGCCCCCGTCCTACGGCATTTGCTGGAGCAAATCCAACTTCCGGTCGATGCCGTTGATGCGCTGGTGCTGGGCAATGCCTTGGGAGCCAATGGCAACCCGGCACGCATGGTGGCGCTGGCCGCCGGTTTTTCCACGGCCTGTCCGGCCATCACGGTCGATACCCAATGCTGTTCAGGACTGGATGCCGTCACCCAAGCCTGTGGGATGCTGGCCTTGGGGCAAGCCCAAGTGGTGGTTGCAGGCGGTGCCGAAGCTTGGAGCCGTGCACCCCTACGTATGCATCGCCCTGTGCAAGCAAACGAACCCGCTCTACAGTATGAGCGGCCTGCATTTGCCCCGCCCCCTTTCCGCGACCCAGATATGCTCGAAGCGGCTGCCGACACCGCCCAGCGCCTAGGCATCAGCCGCCAGCGACAAGATGCCTATGCCATAGAAAGCCACCATCGTGCGGTGCAAGCAGCAGACCGGGTGGCCGTGGAAATTGCGCCTGTGGCGGGACTGACCCACGATGCTTACCCCCGCTTGATGCTGCCACAGCGTGTGGCCCGTATGCCCGCAGTACAGCAACGCCTAGATGGCACAGGTTTGGACTGTAGCCTGTCCGTGGCAGGCATTTCGCCCCAAGCCGACGGGGCCGCTTTTATCGTATTGGCTACACCCAAAGCGTGTGAACGCTGGCAGTTACAGCCACAGGCTCGGTGGTTGGATGCCGTGAGCCGGGGCAATGCCCCTGAAGAGCCAATGCTGTCTGTGATTGACCCAGTCAAAACCTTGCTCCAACGCCACCAACTGCACCCCCTCGACCTGAGTGCCTTGGAGTTGCATGATGCCTTTGCTGCGCAAGCGCTGGCCTTGTGTGATGCGCTGGATATTCCTACCACGCACCTCAATCAACAGGGCGGTGGGCTGGCCAGAGGGCATCCTATTGGTGCTTCAGGTGCTATTGCCCTCGTTCGGGCGCTCAGTCAAATCAAGGACAGGCCCCGGCAAGCCCGTGCCGTGGCCTGTGTGGCCGGAGCGGGCGGGCTGGGAACGGCCACCCTGCTGGCTCCTTGGTGAGCCATCTATACCCGTGTGATTTTTTATGAATACCTATGAACGTCTGGTGCGTGAACGCCATTCGGTGCGTGCTTTTTTGCCCGACCCCATTGCCTTGGACACCGTGCAACAGATCATAACCACCGCACGCTGGGCACCAAGTGGTGCCAATTTGCAGCCGGGGCATTTTTGGTACTTGCAAGGCGAAAAACGGGCGCATCTATCGAACGCCCTGTGTGCGGCTTTTCATACTGGCATGAGTGAGCAAGAAGAGTACGACTACTTTCCTCAGCCCATGCCTATGCACTTGCGCAAACGCCAAGTGGGCGCAGCACAAGCACTGTATGGCGCTTTGGGCGTGGCGCGGGGCGACGCCAAGGCAAGAACAGCCCAATTTGAGCGAAATTATCGTTTTTTCGATGCCCCAGTCGCGCTGGTGGTGACCATTCAACGCGATTTGGGCCATGGTGGTTTCATGGATTTGGGTATGTGCGTGCACAGCGTGATGCTGGCGGCACAGGCCCAAGGGCTGGCAACTTGTGCCATTGGTGCCCTTGCGAGTTATCCCCAACTGGTGAAACAATGCTTGGGGCTGGCAGACGATCAAATCGTGGTGTGTGGCTTGGCGATGGGCAAAGAAGACACGCAACACCCTATCAACCAGACACGCACCCAACGCTTAGACATGGCCGATTACTTCAGCGTTTTATGAGGGGGCGTTGCACCTGCGGCTCGGCTTTTTCCTAGGCTGCGCCGCACCGGACGCAACACACGCGATGGGGGTTTTGGCTGTCGGCCCACAAGGGCAGCTTCACTGGCTTGGTGTGCTTGGCTTTGCTGCAATTGCGCCAACAACAAGGTAGCCTGCGCGGCCTGCCCTTGGGCGCTGACCAACTCTTGCTGCAAAGCCACCAGTTGCGCCCGCTGCTGCTGCCCCTGTTGCTGTTGCAACGTCAGTTGTTGCTCTAGTTTGGCCTGCAAACTGGCGCATTGGCGCTCTTGCTCTTGTGTTTGCTGGGCAGCCTGCTTGGCCTGCTGACGCGCCCGATCCACTTCTGCCATCCAGCGGCGCTCCTGGCTGTGGTGGCGTTCCTCTGTGGCTTGGCGCTCTGCGGCGGCTTGGGCCTGTACCGCATCAAGGCGTTGCTGGACTGCTGCTTGCTGGGCGGTCAATTGCCCGATCACTGCGCGTTGGGCGGCGATGTCTTCTTCCTTCTGCGCCAGACTGCGCTGGCTGGCCTTCCAGCGCTCGTTGCTTTCTTGCAATTGTTGGCTGCACAACTGTAGTGATTCTTCCATGGCCTGCAAGCGCTCGTTGAGTGCTTGTTCACGGGCATCGAGTTGGCTTTTTTCTTGCGCCAACTGCTGTGCTTGTGCGGCCAAAGCTGCATGGTCGGCGGCATAGGCATCAGCGGCTTGCTGCTGCGCCGCTTGGCAGGCTTGGCTCCACCAGTTTTGCGCCGCTTGCCAGAGGGCAGCGGGCAAACCATCGTCACGCGCTGCATCGTTGGTTTTACCCTGAATGCGCTGGCCCAAAGTGGCAAACCAGCGCTCCAACATGGGACTGACGGTATTGGGCGAGCCTCGGCCTATGCGCTGGCGGATGCGCTCGATGGTGGGGCGCAGGCCATCGTGCAGCAAGGCATCGGCGGCCAAAGCCACATCTTCATACTGAATTCCACGGGGGGCGATTGGCAAGATCATAGGAGACTCCAGCAAAATAGGTCACGATAATGAATGGTTATCGTGGGTTATTTTTCTTATATGTAATATATCATACATAAGATGTATTTTTTTAAACAACAATGAGTTTTCAACCCAAAAACGCTCTTTCCACCGCTCAAGAAGGCGGCCTACTGCAAGCCACCAGCTTGGACGATGCCACCCAGAGTGCAATGGATGCCCTGCTGCACGAGGGCGAATCGCAAAACACCGTAGCCAGCTACCGCGCTGCGCTGCGCTACTGGGCGGCGTGGTACGGTCTGCGTTATGGCAACCGTATCCAGTTGCCACTGCCAGTCGCTTGTGTGTTTCAATTCGTGGTAGATCACGCCCAGCGCATGACGGCCAAGGGCTTGGCGTCTGAGCTGCCAGCAGCCGTGGCCGACCAACTGCTCCAGCAGGGCTACAAAGGCAAAGCTGGCCGGATGGCCTATGCCACCCTGACACACCGGGTGGCTGTGATGTCCAAAGCGCACCAGTTGCGCGGCCTACCCAACCCTTGCCAAGATGCCCAAGTGCGCGAATTGCTCTCACGCACGCGCAAGGCGTATGTCAAACGCGGGGCGCTGACACACAAAAAGGCAGCACTTACCAAAGACCCTTTGGAAGCTCTATTGGCTACCTGTGATGATTCTTTGCGCGGCCTGAGAGACCGGGCGCTGCTGTTGTTTGCTTGGGCCAGCGGTGGGCGACGGCGCTCGGAAGTGACTGAGGCCGAAATGCACGCTTTGCAGCGCGTAGGGCCGACGGAGTTTGTCTATACCCTACACCGCTCAAAAAGCAACCAAAGCGGCCACGCCCGACCAGAAAATCACAAACCGCTTTTAGGCGTAGCAGGCGAGGCACTGCAATCGTGGTTGCAGGCCAGCGGCATCAGCGAGGGGCGGATTTTTCGGCGGGTACTCAAGGGCGGGCACTTGGGCGGCCCCCTGTCGCCCGCCGCCGTGCGTGACATCGTGCAGGCGCGTTGTGCCTTGGCTGGTGTAGATGGGGATTTTTCTGCCCACTCTTTGCGCTCCGGTTTTGTGACGGAGGCTGGGCGACAGAACGTGCCACTGGCCGACACCATGGCCATGACGGGCCACCAGAGCGTGACCACCGTGATGGGATATTTTCGCGCGCAGGCTACCGTGCTCAATCCGGGCGCACGGTTGCTTGATAGTGACCACTGAGCCACACTAGACGCAACCACAACACTATGCAGTTCGACTGAGCAGGGCTTGGCGGGGCTCGCTGGTGCGCTCAAACTGGCGGGCAATGCTGTCACAGACCAAATCGCACAGCGCATAGACCGAAGGATCGGCAATGCGGTAATAAACGCTGGTGCCCCGGCCCTCACGGGCCACCAACCCTTGCTGCGTCATCAACGATAGATGGCGAGAGATGTTGGCGGCGGTGCAACTGCACAGTTGGGCCAACTCACCCACGTTGCGCTCGCCTTGACGCAAGAAATTGAGGATACGCAGGCGGGTAGGCTCGGCCAACACATGAAAGTAGCTGGCCACTTGTTGCAGGGCTTCAGGGGGGAGGTTCTTCATAGCAGCGGGGCAAAAAATGGGCGGCAAGGTTGCGTCAAGATCCATGCAGCTGGATGGGGCACATCTTACTGTATTTGACTAATTAGATGATTAGTTAAATAATTACTAAGTTATTCAGTTTTCGATATGAAGGAGCAAAGTCATGACTTCTTGGCAAATTGTGCGCTTGGTGGTAGGTACGTTCATTCTGTTGTCGTTGGCGCTGGGGATGCCCGGTAGCCCGGTGTTTGTGAGCCAATGGTGGCTGGCTTTTACGGCGTTTGTGGGGGCCAATCTGTTGCAGAGTGCTCTCACCCGCTGGTGCTTGATGGAAACCCTGCTGCGCAAATTTGGTGTGCAACCGGGCTGCTAAAACAAAAGAGGCTTCAATAATGCGTGATCTGATCGATAAAGAAAATGGCGTGCTGCTCGATGTGCGTTCCCCCGGTGAGTTTGCCGCCGGCCATGTGGCGGGGGCCATCAACCTGCCCTTAGACCGACTAACGCAAGAAGTATCAGCGCTGTGCCCTGACAAAGAGAAACCACTGGTGGTCTATTGCTTGTCAGGTGCCCGCTCCGGTATGGCCGTGCAATGGTTGCAACAGACGGGATATACGCAACCCATCAATGGCGGCGGAGTGAGTACGGTAGCTCTGCAACTGGGGCGTCCTATTCAACGCCTTTGAGCATACCTTTAGCCAGAGAAACTTTTGCTCCAATTTTGAGGATTCTTCATGAAAACTGCCCACGATTTGGTGGCCCAAGCCAAAACCAGCATCCAAGAAGTGAG
>JAIESZ010000071.1 GCA_019745615.1 Burkholderiaceae bacterium | reverse complement strand
TCGTACTTTGTACGGATGCGCCAATCGTATGAGCGGGTGTTGCACATGGCCACCCACGACCCCCTGACCGGCGTGCTCAATGCCCGTGCTTACTATGCCACTTGCGATCAGTTGATCGAACTGGCCAAACGCCAGCGCACCCCCTATACCGTGCTGTTTGTGGATCTCGACCATTTCAAAGCCATCAACGACACCCACGGCCATGCTGCCGGAGACTTGGTGTTGCAAGCGGTGGCCTCGGCGCTGCAACAAGGAATCCGGGCCAGTGACGCCTTGGGCCGCATTGGTGGCGAAGAGTTTTCTATTTTCTTGCCGCATACCGACTTGACCAGCGCTAGCCAATTGGCCGAAACCCTGCGCCAGACCATCCAAGACCTGATGCCCGCCATCAGCGCTGCGCAGCGTATCCGCATCACCGCCAGCATTGGTGTCGCCCGCAACCAGCACAGCGACCAGACCATGCTGGCTATCCAGCAACAGGCCGATCAGGCCATGTACTTAGCCAAATCCCAAGGCCGCAACCGTGTTTCTTGCTTTGCCGAAGAAGATGCAGGCTTACAAACGGCCACCGGCACCCTCTGAGCTTCTCGCGCCCTAGGGGCTTGAAAATACGATAATCCAAGGCTTCGCCGTTTGGCATTTACCCACCCACCTTCACCATGATTCTTGTCACCGGCGGCGCAGGCTTTATTGGCGCCAACTTCGTCCTCGACTGGCTGGCAGGCAGCGACGAGCCTGTTATCAACCTCGACAAGCTCACCTATGCGGGCAACCTCAACAACCTGTCTAGCCTGCAAGGCGATGATCGCCATATTTTTGTCCAAGGAGACATTGGCGACAGCGCCCTGCTGGCGCAACTGTTAGCGCAGCACCAGCCCCGCGCGGTGGTCAACTTTGCTGCCGAAAGCCATGTAGACCGCTCCATCCACGGCCCCGAAGACTTTATCCAGACCAACATGGTCGGTACCTTCCGGCTGCTAGAGGCCGTGCGCCACTACTGGCAGGCCCTGCCCGCTGAGAACAAAGCGGCATTTCGCTTTCTGCACGTCAGCACCGATGAGGTCTACGGCACCCTGAGCAAAGACGCTCCGCCGTTTACTGAAGAGCACACTTACGAGCCCAACAGCCCGTATTCGGCCAGCAAGGCTGCCAGCGACCACCTCGTGCGCGCTTGGCACCACACCTACGGCCTGCCGGTGCTCACCACCAACTGCTCGAACAACTACGGCCCCTACCACTTCCCAGAAAAGCTCATCCCGCTGATGATCGTCAACGCGCTGGCGGGCAAGAACCTGCCGGTGTATGGCGATGGGATGCAGGTGCGCGACTGGCTGTATGTCAAAGACCATTGCAGTGCCATCCGCCGCGTGCTGGAAGCCGGGCAACTGGGCGAGACCTACAACGTGGGCGGCTGGAACGAAAAGCCCAACATCGAGATCGTCAACACCGTTTGCGCGCTGCTCGATGAACTGCGCCCGCGCACCGACGGCCAAAGCTACGCCAGCCAAATCACCTATGTGCAAGACCGCCCCGGCCACGACCGGCGCTACGCCATCGACGCCCGCAAGATTGAGCGTGAACTGGGCTGGAAGCCTGCTGAAACCTTTGATACCGGCATCCGCAAAACCGTGGCTTGGTACTTGGACAACGCTGACTGGGTAGCCAACGTGCAAACCGGTGCTTACCGCGACTGGGTGAGCAAGCAATACACCACCAAGGATGCCGCATGAACATTCTTCTTTTGGGCAAAGGCGGCCAAGTGGGCTGGGAGCTGCAACGCAGCTTGTCGGTGCTGGGCCAAGTGACAGCGCTAGACCACGACAGCACCGACTACTGCGGTGACTTCAGCAACCCCGCTGGCGTGGCCGACACCGTGCGCGCACTGCGCCCGGACGTCATCGTCAATGCCGCCGCCCATACGGCGGTGGACAAGGCCGAGAGCGAGCCAGAACTGGCCCGTCTGCTCAATGCCACCACCCCCGGTGTGCTGGCCCAAGAGGCGGCAAAGCTGGGCGCATGGCTGATCCACTACAGCACCGATTACGTCTTTGCGGGCAACGGCAACCGCCCGTGGGTGGAGCAAGACGCCACTGGCCCCCTAAGCGTTTATGGCCGCACCAAACTCGAAGGCGAGCAACTGATCCAACAATCGGGCTGCCAACACCTGATTTTGCGCACTAGCTGGGTTTATGCGGCACGGGGTGGCAACTTTGCCAAGACCATGCTGCGCCTTGCGCAAGAGCGCGACAGCCTGACCGTGATTGATGACCAATGGGGCGCACCGACCGGGGCTGATTTGCTGGCCGACGTCACTGCCCACGCCATTCGCCACCTGCAACAGCGCCCGCAAGATGGCGGCCTGTACCACTGCGTAGCCGCTGGTGAAACCAACTGGAACCAATACGCCCAATTTGTGATTGAACAGGCGCGGCAACTGGCCCCGGCTTTACCGATTCAAGCCACCCAAGTGGCCCCGGTGCCCACCAGTGCCTTCCCCACTGCCGCCACACGCCCACACAATTCGCGCCTCGATACCAGCAAACTGCAAGCCACCTTTGGCCTGCGCCTGCCGCACTGGCAACAGGGCGTGGCCCGTATGCTGGCTGAAATTCTTTGATTACCCCCTGACACCATGACCACACGCAAAGGCATCATCTTGGCCGGAGGCTCCGGCACCCGGCTGCACCCCGCTACCCTGTCCATCAGTAAGCAACTGCTGCCGGTGTACGACAAACCCATGGTTTACTACCCCCTGAGCACCCTGATGCTGGCGGGTATCCGCGACATTCTGCTCATCAGCACCCCGCAAGACACGCCACGTTTTGAGCAACTGCTCGGCGATGGCAGCCAATGGGGCGTGAATCTGCAATACGCCGTGCAACCCAGCCCCGACGGGCTGGCCCAAGCCTTCATCATTGGTGAAGAGTTTGTCGGCAACAGCCCCAGCGCCTTGGTGCTGGGCGACAACATCTTCTACGGCCACGACTTTCACCTGCTGCTCAATCGCGCCCATGCCCGCACCGAAGGGGCCAGCGTTTTTGCCTACCATGTGCAAGACCCAGAGCGCTATGGCGTGGCCGAGTTCGATGCCACCGGCAAGGTGCTGTCGCTGGAAGAAAAGCCCACTGCACCCAAATCCAATTACGCCGTCACCGGCCTGTATTTTTACGACAACCAAGTGGTGGAGCTGGCTAAACACCTGCAACCCTCGCCACGCGGCGAGCTAGAAATCACTGATCTGAATCGCCTGTATTTAGAGCAAAGCCAGCTCAACGTCGAAATCATGGGCCGGGGCTACGCTTGGCTAGACACTGGCACCCACGACAGCCTGCTTGATGCCGGTCAGTTCATCGCCACGCTAGAGCGCCGCCAAGGCTTGAAAATCGCTTGCCCCGAAGAAATCGCTTGGCGCTACGGCTGGATTGATGCGGCCCAGCTAGAGCAACTGGCCCAGCCACTGCGCAAAAATGGCTACGGCCAGTACCTGCTGCGCTTGCTGCAAGAAAAAGTCTATTAAGGTTTCATCCCATGCAAGCTACCCGTCTGCGTATTCCTGAAGTCGTGCTGATTGAACCCAAAGTGTTTGGCGATGCACGCGGCTTTTTTTATGAGAGCTTCAACCAACGTGCCTTTAACGAGGCCACTGGCACCAACCATGCGTTTGTGCAGGACAACCACAGCCGCAGTGCCAAGGGCGTGCTGCGTGGCCTGCACTACCAAATTGAGCAAGCCCAAGGCAAGCTGGTGCGCGTGGTGCAAGGGGCCGTATTTGATGTGGCGGTGGATATTCGCCAAAGCTCGCCCACCTTCGGCCAATGGGTCGGCGCTGAACTGAGCGCCGACAACCACCGCCAGCTTTGGGTGCCACCGGGTTTTGCCCACGGCTTTCTGGTGTTGAGCGAGAGTGCCGAGTTTTTGTACAAAACCACCGACTACTACGCCCCCGCACACGAGCGCTGCATTGCCTGGAACGACCCCGATCTGGCTATCACTTGGCCCGATATTGGCATGGCACCGCTGCTGTCTGCCAAAGACAGCCAAGGCCAAGCCTTGGCCAGTGCCGCTACCTACCCCTAGGCCCTGCTACCCCCAGTACAAAAAGCTCCCTTTTTTGGTGGGGTAGGACTATCATGTTCTCTCATCTGGTTTATTTGGGGGAGAAACATGAAGCCATCTACGCAACATTGGGTTCGCACGGCTCTGGCCGCTGCTTGCGGTGCTGTATTGAGTTTGGGGGTAGCTGCCCAAGGCACTACGGTCGATTTCTCCAGTGCCCGTGGCACGGGCGTGAATCAGCAAGACGTGCTGATGGAAAACGTGCGCGTGCAGGTGCCCGTGCCCAATCCGTTCCAGCCCGGTACCACCAGCGTGGTCACTACCAACTACAACGTTACTTTCCGCTTTGATCCCACCACCCTGCATCTGGTGCCGGTGGGCATCCAAACTACGGATGGTGTGGGCTGTGCCGAAGCCCAAGTCACGGTGTATGACGCGGTGCGCGGTGCTGCTGCGCCGCTGGCCAATGCCTCTGTCACCATTGGTAGCCGTACCCTGACCACCAATGCTTTGGGCGTCGCTACTTTCTCTCAACTGCCTGAGGGCACGGCCAGCCTGTCGGCTGCTGCTTCCAACTACACCTCCGCCAGCCAAACGGCTGTGCTGCAATGCGCCAGACCCAACCAAGTGGCTATGGCCTTGTCGCCTGCGGGTGGTACCCAAGGGGGGTTGGGCAGTGGGCAGTTCCGTATTATTCTGACTTGGGGCGAAAACCCCCGTGATCTGGACTCCCACATGACCGGCCCTGCCGCTGATGGTAGCCGTTGGCATGTCTACTACAGCGCTAAAACGGCAGGAGGCATGTGTGCGTTGGATGTGGATGACACCAGCTCGTTGGGGCCAGAGACCATCACCTGCCCGCCCACCAACACCACAGCCACCTTGCAACCGGGTGTGTACCGCTATTCCCTGCACCATTATTCTGGTACGCAAAACATCGGCACCTCTGGAGCCAGCGTGCGGCTGGAGTTTGGCAACGGCCAAACCTACAACTTCACGCCACCGGCCACCAACTATGTGGGCAGCAAGGATGTCTGGACGGTGTTTGAGCTGACGGTGCAGGCCAATGGCAGCGTCAGTGTGGCCCCGGTCAATACTGTTATGCCGGGCATTGCTGCGGGTAGTGTGACCAGCACCGAGCCTATTGCCGCAGGCACCGGCTTGGGTCAGATGGAAAGCCCCGTGACTTTCCGTGATCTGACAAAATAAGCCCTTGAGCGCAGGGTCAGTCCCTGCGCTGTATCACCAGCCCCTGTGCCCTGTGGTTTCACAGCCCACGGGGCTTTTTTTGACGTCAGCGGACAACCACGATGGTAACTACTGCCACCGATTTAGAAGCCATTGTGTATTCTGGCGACCACCGGGTCGATGCTCTGCTGGGTTTTCCTGCCGTTTGGAACTTTTGGCCCGATGGCCGCACAGTGCTGTACTACACTTTTGATGTCAGCACCGGCAGCATCATGGATGCGGAAACTACGCAGCCGGTCACGGCGTTCAATGCCGCGCAGCAGCAGGCTGCGCGCCAGATTTTGCAATATGCCAGTGCGGTCACTGGCATTGTTTTCAGCGAAGTGGGCAGCAGTGCCTTGGCCGATGTGCATTTTGCAGCCACCAACTTGCAAGGCCGCACCACCGCTGGGCTGACCTCCTCGTTCTACAGCTATTACACCGACCGCAACGATGTCCTGACCGATCTAGATGCCGAAAGCTTGGTGTATCTGGACAATGTGGAATACGCCAGCAGCAACCGGCAACCTACAGCAGGCTCGGTGGGCTATGAAGTGCTGTTGCACGAAATCGGTCACATGCTGGGCTTGGGCCACCCCTTTGATACCACCTACGCTCTACCGGCATCCGAAGACCATACCAATAACACGGTGATGTCTTACACGGATCGGGGCAGCACCAAATCGCAGTTTCAGTCCTACGATTTACTCGCCTTAGACTGGATTTATGGCCGCGATGGCTTGGGTGGTAGCTGGGGCATCAATTCCAGCCACGGCCCCACGCTCAATTGGGGCAGCACTGAGCCGGTCATTGAGCGCGGTACGCTGCAAAATGACCGCCTCATCAGCACTGCTGCCAACCAAGCCTTTGATGGTCTACAAGGCACCGACACCGTGGTGCTGCATGGCTTGCGCTCCAGCTACACCCTCACGCGCCAAGGCAGTAGCTGGCAATTGCAAGACAGCGTGGCGGGCCGCGATGGCACCGACACCCTGAACAACATCGAGCGCTTGCAGTTCTCTGACAAAGCCGTGGCTTTGGATTTGACTGGTGCCGCTGGCACTGCTGCTCGCTTGCTGGGGGCCGTCGTGGGGGCTGCGGGGCTAAACCGTGCTGATTGGGTGGGCGTGGTGCTAGACGCTGTCGATTCCGGGCTGCCCAGCACCACGCTCAACCAGCTGGCCTTGCAGGCGGTGCTTGGCCCCAATGCCAGCCATGTGCAAATTGTCTCGCACCTGTACAGCACGCTCTACCACCAAGCCCCTGCGGCGGCCACCTTGCAGTCTCTCTCGGCTGCATTGGACTCTGGGCAGTACACCCCGGCAGATTTTGTCGCGTGGGTAGCTGCCAGCGATACCAATGCCAGCAATATCGGCCTTGTGGGTCTGAGCGCGCAGGGGTTAGTTTTTGTCCCGGTCTGAGCCTCCGCACTGCACCACGGCCACTGCGGGGATAATCGCTGCCTTGGCCGTTTGGCATTCGCATGGGGCATTTTTTTGAGACACAACAGCAGGCCGGTGCTGCGCATTGCCATTTTAGGCACGCGGGGCATACCCGCCAGTTACGGCGGCTTTGAGACCTTTGCCGAGCAATTGGCCACGCGCCTAGTGGCCCGGGGCCACCAAGTCACGGTCTATGCCGAGGCCGATAGTGCTGGGCTGCCTGACACTTGGCACCAAGGCGTGCGTATCCGGCACATCCAGCGTCCGCGCTGGGGGGCGGCCTCCGTCATCGCCTACGACTGCCGCTGCTTGGCCGATGCCCGCCACGGCCATGATTTGCTCTATATGTTGGGCTATGGCGCTGCTTGGGCCTGCTGGTGGGCACGCAAGGTCTGGGGGCAAAAAGTGTGGCTCAATGTCGATGGCCTAGAGTGGGCGCGCAGCAAATGGAGCCCGCTGGCCCGTGCTTACCTGCGGGTGATGGAGTGGGTATCGTCTTGGGCCCCCACGCGGGTGTTGGCCGATGCCCAAGCCATTGCAGACCGGTATCGCCAACTCTACCCGCATGGGGTGCCGTGCAGCTTTATTGCCTACGGTGCGCCGCTGGTGGATGCCAGTGCCCAAAATACCGATGCACTGGCGCAATGGGGTTTACAACCGGGGCAATACGTTCTGGTGGTTGCCCGGCCTGAGCCAGAAAACCATGTACTAGAGATCATCCAAGGCCATGCCCGTGGCACTTGTGCTTGGCCGTTGGTCATCGTCGGTGACATTAAGCCGGTCACCCCTTACCAGCGCACCCTGCTGGCCCACGCCAGCGAGCGGGTCAAATTGATCGGTGGCGTTTATGACAGCGCACTGCTGGGCTGTTTGCGCCTGCACGCTGGTTGCCATGTGCATGGGCATTCTGTGGGGGGCACCAATCCCTCACTGCTGGAAGCGCTGGCTTGCGGCAATGTGGTCATCGCCCACGACAACCCCTTTAACCGCGAAGTAGCGCGCAGTGCTGCGCTGTATTTTCAGTCGCCGCAAGAACTGGCCGAGTGTTTGGCCACCGTTGCTGCCTTGACGCCTGCGGCCCGGCAAAGCATGGCCGAGCAAGCGCGGCAGATTGTGGCTACGCACTACACATGGGAAGGTATCACCGATGCCTACGAGGCCCTGATGCAGGCCGAAGTGGCAGGCTCCGTATCTCCGGCCTCCAAGCCATGAGCGCCGTAAACCAAGTCTATGCCGTGGTGGTGTCGCATTGCAGCGATGCAGAGCGCCTTGTCTTGCAATTTGAGCGCCTGTTAGCGCAGGTACACACGGTGGTCTGGGTAGACAACGCCTCAGGCGAGGCGCTGCGGCAATTGCAATCACGCTGGCCCTCTGAGCGCGTACACCCCCTTTGGCTGGATGAGAACCAAGGCATTGGCGCAGCGCAAAACCGTGGCATAGAGTGGGCTTTGGCACGCGGTGCCTCGCACATTTTGTTGATGGACGATGACAGCCTGCCCGCCCCCGACATGGTAGTGCGCTTGCTAGAAGTGTTGCACGCCCAGCCTTTGGCCGCTGCTGTGGGGGCCTGCCATACCGATTCCAGAAGGGGTGTCGCCCGCAGCCCCTTCACCACGGTGCGGAGCGGGCGTTTGCATTGGCTGGGCTGTACCGATGCGCAGCAAGTCTGGCAGGTCGATCATGTCATTGCGTCGGGCTGCTTGATTCCTGCGCCCGTGTTACAGGCCGTGGGCTGGATGCGCGAAGACTTTTTTATCGACTGGGTCGATATCGAATGG
The DNA here is from genome assembly GCA_019745615.1 of Burkholderiaceae bacterium. GTDB lineage: Bacteria > Pseudomonadota > Gammaproteobacteria > Burkholderiales > Burkholderiaceae_C > Simplicispira. The sequence continues at coordinate 3,938 of JAIESZ010000071.1, read as the reverse complement.
TGCCTGCGCGCACGAGGCCACGGCTATGGCATTTTTGGCGCTTGTGGTGCTTTGTTAGAGCACTCGCTGGGTGATAAGGTAGTGCAGGTGCTGGGCCAAGAAATCGCCCAACACGCGCCGTGGCGGCATTATTACCAAGCGCGCAATTTTGTCTTGATGCTGGGAGCCTGCCCGATAGATTTACCAACCAAGATCCACATGGTGCTGCGCCAGTTAAAACGCTTTGTCGTGTTTTCTACCTTGGTGCCGGGGCGTGGGCAGTATTGCAAAATGTGGCTGCGGGGATGGTTCGATGCTTGCCGGGGGCGCTCTGGGCCGTTGTTGCCCCCCGGTAGCCGATAAGCCACTGTTACCACCATCGCCCCAGCAATACAGGTACCATCGCCCCCCTATGATGTGGTTGTCTTTGGTGGCGTTTTTGGTTTCGGCTATTGTGGCCGGTTTGGTGGTGCGTTGGCTGCGCGGCCATGCGGCACGGTACGGGCACGAAATGCCGCAACGCTTTCACTTGGGCCATGTGCCTCGGCTGGGTGGGGTGGCCTTATTGGCCGGTACGGGGCTGGGCTGGCTGCTTGGGCTGGCACAAATGGCTTGGCGCGACCCCGGCAACTTGGCTCTGGGCCACTGGACGGCGCTGTGGCTCATCACTCTGCTGCCTGCCGCCGTGGGTGGTATTGCCGAAGACATGACCCAACGCCTGCCAGTGCGCTTTCGGCTGGCATTTACAGCGCTATCTGGGCTGCTGGCGGTAGTCTTGCTCGATAGCACCGTGGCGCGCTTGGGCCTGCCTTGGCTCGATGCGCTGCTGCACATGGCTCCGTGGCTGGGCTGGGCCATTGCGCTGCTGGCGGTGGCCGGTTTGCCCCATGCCTTTAATATCATTGATGGTTACAACGGCCTGGCGGGCATGGTGGCGCTCATTGTTTGCTTGGCGCTGGCCCATGTAGCGCTGCAAGTGGGTGATCGGGCGCTGGCTACGATGTTGGTGGTCACTGCGGCAGCCACGGGTGGCTTTTTGGTTTGGAACTACCCACGCGGTATGTTGTTTGCCGGTGATGGTGGCGCTTATATTTGGGGTGTGGTGATTGCACTGGCCAGCTTGGCGCTGGTGCAGCGCAACGCCGATGTGTCGCCGTGGTTTCCGATGCTGTTGCTGATCTACCCGGTGTGGGAAACGGTGTTTTCGATCTATCGCAAGCTGGCCCGTGGTATCTCGCCGGGGGTGGCCGATGCGCTGCATTTTCACCAGTTGATTTACCGGCGCATTGTGCGCAGTGTGTTCCACGATGATGAATCGCGCCGCATGCTGATGCGCAACAACCGCACCTCGCCCTATTTGTGGGGTTTTACCATGCTCACCGTAGTGCCTGCGGTGCTGTTTTGGAACCGCACTTGGGTGCTGATCGGGTTTTGCTTGCTGTTTATTGTCAGCTATGTGGCAGCGTATCTGGCCATTGTGCGTTTTAAGGTACCCCATTGGCTGCGTCATTAAACTGCCCCTCTGCTGCGGCACAATTTGCACTCTGTTCTTCTTTTTGGATTGACGCCATGACCGATACCCTCGCCGCCATCGCCCCACGCGACCATGCCCAACTGCTGGCACAAATGCTGCCAGCCCTGCGCCAGTTTCGCGGCAAAACGATGGTGGTCAAATACGGCGGCAACGCTATGACTGACCCAGCTTTGCAACAAGCCTTTGCCGAAGACATCGTGCTGCTGCAATTGGCGGGCATCCAGCCCGTGGTGGTGCATGGTGGTGGCCCACAAATTGAAGCTGCACTCAAGCGTGTGGGCAAGCAAGGCCAGTTTATCCAAGGGATGCGCGTCACTGATGCCGAAACCATGCAAATCGTGCAATGGGTGCTGGCCGGTGAAGTGCAGGCAGATATTGTCGGGCGCATCCAGCAGGCCGGTGGCCGGGCGGTGGGCCTGACAGGGCGCGACGGTGGCCTGATCCGCGCCCAAAAACTGCGTCTGGTCGATCAAAATGATCCTAGCCTGGCCCATGATGTCGGCCAAGTGGGCGACATCACTGCCATCGACATCAGCGTGATTCAAACGCTGCAAGGCGCAGGTTTGATCCCGGTGGTCAGCCCGGTAGGCTTTGGCCCCGACAACGAGAGCTACAACATCAATGCCGATGTGGTGGCCGCTGGGCTGGCCGTGGCCCTGCAAGCCGAAAAGCTGCTGATGCTCAGCAACATCCCCGGCGTGCTCGACAAACAAGGCCAATTGTTGACCGAACTGACGCCCCAGCGCATTGACGCCTTGGTGGCCGACGGCACCATCAGCGGTGGTATGTTGCCCAAAATTGCCGGTGCACTCGATGCCGCCAAAGCCGGGGTCAATGCTGTACACATCATTGATGGCCGTGCGCCGCACACTATGCTGCTGGAAGTGCTGAGTGGGCAAGCCTGCGGCACCATGATCCGGGCGCAATAAGCACCAGCGCAACGCCGCTCAATCGAGCATCAGCACATAGCCCGGCCAATCGTGGCTGTCGGCCACCCCTACCACCTGAATCACCGGGCCACTGCCTTCGGGCAGCGGCAGGTGGCTTTGTAACAGGCAGGCATTGGGAGCCAGCCAAGTGCTGTACGGCCCCACCAGCCCCTCTATGGCACTGCCCACGATGGGAGAGACCATCAGATCGTCCTTCATCTGGATAAGAGCAAGTGGTGTTGCACTCAACCCAGCGATGCCAGTTGGATGGTGTCGCCACTGCCCACGGCCGGCAGTGCTGCCTTGAGGGCCTGCACATAGGCATTGCGGGCAGTTTGCAACGCTGCAACATGGGCTTGCAAGCGAGCCAACTCCTGATCGACAAACTGGATGCTGGCCAATTGGGCTTTGGCTTCGTTGGGTAGGGAGGCCAAATCGTAATTTCGGTTGTCGATAGTAATGGTAGTCATGGTGGTGTGCAAAAAGTGGTAGATCGTACCCAACTGTGTGTGGGCAAACAGGGCCAGTTTATCTAAAAGATAGAGTCAACGTCGTATCCAGCCTTAATAGCCCAAGCGCGCTGGAAGCCACAAGGCCAGTGCCGGAAACGCAATCACCAGCACCATGACCAGAAACATCGAGAACAACATCCAGCCGACCCAGCGCACGGTGGACTCCATACGCACGCCAGCAATGCGGCACGACACCATCAGATTGACAGCCAGCGGCGGCGTAAACTGGCCCAGCGCTACTTTGAGGGTCAAGATGACGCCAAACCACACCGGATCCCAGTGGTAGTGCTGCATGATGGGCAACAGCAGGGGCACAAAAATCAAAAAGATGGAGATCCCATCCAGAAACATGCCCACCGTGACCAGTAGCAAGATCAGCAAGGCCAGCACGCCATATTCGCCCAGCCCTGAGTTCACAATGGCCTTGGCTACTGGGTCAATCACCCCCAGCGTCGAGAGCGAATAGGCAAAAATACCGGCCAGTGACACCACCAGCAAAATCACTGCTGACAGCTCACCAGACTCGCGCAGAATGGGGAACAAGTCGCGCACGCCAATGGTGCGATGGATCACCATACCAACAAACAAGCCGTAAAACACCGCCACCACCGCCGCCTCGGTGGGCGTAAACCAACCGGCGCGCATCCCACCCAAAATGAGTACTGGTGCGGCCAAGCCCCAAGCTGCTTCGCGCAGGCTTTGCCAAAACAGGGGGCGAGGCAATTCGGCTTCTAGCGCCCCCATTTTGTGTTTGCGTGCCATCCACACAGCGGGCACGATCAAGGCTAAACCAGCCAAAATGCCGGGCACCATGCCTGCCGCAAACAGGGCAGGCACTGAGGCTCCCGGTACCAGCACCGAATAAATAATAAAAGCCACCGAGGGCGGAATCAAAATATCGGTGGCCGCTGCCGCCCCCACCACACTGGCCGAGAACGAGGCCGGATAGCCCGCCCGCGACATGGCGGCAATCATCACGCCACC
>JAIESZ010000206.1 GCA_019745615.1 Burkholderiaceae bacterium | reverse complement strand
GGTTACTCCCAAGAAATCACCCACGATCTGGCCCATACGGCCAGTTTGCTCGACAGCAAAAGCCTCCTTGATGACATCCTGAACCAGCTCCCCGCACTGATTTACATCAAAGACCCCAATGGGGCGTATCTTTATGCCAACCAGATGACGTTGCAAAGTCTGGAACACACCTTGGGCGAGGTGATTGGTAAAACTGATTTTGAGCTGGTGGACGCACCTACTGCCCAAAGTTTTCGTGCTGTAGATCAGGCCGTGTTGGCCAGCGGTCAAAGCCTAGAACGCGAAGAAACGCTGAACCTGAGCAACGGTAGCCGCAAGCACTATTTGTCATTGAAGCAGCCATTAGAATTTCCCGAAAAAACCAAGGTCTTGCTGGGATTTTCCACAGACATCACCAATATCAAACGCACCCAAGATGCCCTAGCTCAGTCCGAAGCCCGGTTTCGGGCGCTGTTTGAAGCCAGCAGTGAGGCTGTGGTGTTGATGACCACCGAGCGCTTTATCGATTGCAATCTGGCCGCCTTGCATTTGTTTGGGCTATCGAGCAAAGATGAGTTTTTGAACTTCACATTGGGCGACCTTGCTCCAGAAAAGCAACCGTGTGGCACCAATTCAACTGAGCGGGCTAGGCAGGTTATTGCTACCACCTTGGCTAATCATAGCTATCGCACCGAAATCACTATCCAGCGCTGGGATACGGCAGAGCAGGTGCCGGTAGAAATTGTGGCTACCTCATTGCAAATTGACCAAGAGCCTTTGCTGATGGTGACGCTGCGCGATTTTTCTGCACATCGCAAACAAATCGCGATGATGGAGCGGCTGGCGCTGTACGATCCCTTAACCGATCTTCCTAACCGCAAGCTATTAAAAGACCGATTACAGTTGGCGCTGGCTTCGGTGCAACGCCAGCGACGCCACGCCGCCCTGATGTTTTTGGATTTAGATAACTTCAAACCATTGAATGACCAATTTGGCCATCAGGCGGGTGATTTATTGCTGCGTGAAGTGGGCGGCAGGCTCAAGCGCCATTTGCGCGCCGAAGACACGGTAGCTCGCCAAGGCGGTGATGAGTTTATTGTGCTGTTGGTGGACTTAGATGAGTCGCGCTTGCGGGCCGAGTTACATGCACTCAAGGTGGCAGAAAAATTACGCCATGAGCTCCAGAATCCCTATCTCATTCAATTGCAGACGGGTCAAACCGTGGAGCACCATTGCAGCAGTAGCATTGGCGTGACCATCTTTGGCCCTAGTGAAACCAACATGGATGACGTCCTCAGGCGGGCCGACTATGCCATGTACCGAGCCAAGGCCAAGGGGCGCAACTGCGTGCGTCTGAACGTTGCATGATTTTTACAAACAGAGAGACAAACTAGATTGCCGTCAGTGGTCTAATCGATGGTAAAAAACGTCTATATCCAGAAGAGGGGCGATGGTTTGATTTTCTAGTACCAGCAACGCAGAAATAGAACCCAGACCCCCTATTTTGGCACTGGAGGTAGGTTGCTTAATAGACTGGGGTGGTACCTTGATGATGTCGATGACGCTATCTGCTCCTAAGGCCAGTTCTTGCCCGCCTTGCGTGCTGATGAGTGCAATCCGACGTTGTAAATCATGTACCAGCGTGGCCGTAAAATCAAACAACTCCAGCAACCGCTTCAGGGTGGTGTCCTTGCTTTCTTGTAATTTTGCCAAGGCATCGTCTTTTTTTCCAGATTCGGCCATACCCAAAAGCCGATCCGCCAGTTGATGGACCATAGCATGTGGATGTTCAAACTGGGACAAAAAAACCGATAGTTGTAAATTCTCAGTTTTATAACTGTAAAACCATTTGCCAAAAGCACATTCGCGGTGATTGCGGGCCTTAGAAAATGGACTTCCGGTGCGAATAGAATCTTCCAGCGCCCCAACCCAGTCTAGGTGGTCTTGGCATCTTTGCGGCAACATGGCCTCAATCTGCACATACTCGTTATAGCAGGATTCGAGCGAAAAATGATCCCACAACGAAATATAAGGCAAAGGCGTGCCCGCAAAGACCAAATGGCTCTCGGTATGCGCGCCCTGCGCTGAAAAATCTGGTGGTATGGCTGCTACATGACGAATATGCTCCAAAGGCACACCAAAGGTACGGGAACCCACGCGTATCAACAAAACATCTAGACCATTAGACATTGCATCATTTCTCAAGTTGACACCCCGAACCCCCAGAGCGAAGGCCCCATGCGCACAGGATCAGAGCCACTCTATAGCAAGTTCATGACACATTGGAGGAAAATGGCAGCCCCAGTGACGGCGTTTTGGCCTTCGCCACCGCCGGCTCTCCAGACTACCGGCACAATCGACCACCATGCGAATCCTCCACACTATGCTCCGCGTTGGCAACCTCCAACGCTCGATTGATTTCTACACCCAAGTGTTGGGTATGCAGTTGCTGCGCACCTCCGAGAACCCGCAGTACCAGTACTCGCTGGCTTTTTTGGGCTTTGCAGGCGGCAACCCAGCCCAAGCCGAGATTGAGTTGACCTACAACTGGGGCACCGAGCAGTACGACCACGGCAATGCCTATGGCCACATCGCCATTGGCGTACCAGACGCCTACGCCGCCTGCGAAAAAATCAAGGCCGCCGGGGGCAACGTTACCCGCGAGGCTGGCCCAGTCAAAGGTGGAGCCACGGTGATTGCCTTTGTGACCGACCCTGATGGTTACAAAATCGAACTGATCCAGCGCGCTGAAGATGCCGCTGGTGTTGGCCTGCGCTGATCTTTTCTTGGGGCTATTGCCATGACCACTCCTTCTGCTGCCCTTGCCAGCCTGCGCAAAAACTACGAGCGGGCCGAACTGAACGAAGAAGCCTCCCACGCCAATCCGCTCAATCAGTTTGCCCACTGGCTGCAAGAGGCCATTCAGGCCCAATTGCCTGAACCTAATGCCATGACGGTGGCCACCGTGGGCAGCGATTTGCGCCCCAGCACTCGCGTGGTGCTCATCAAGGGTTACGACGAGGGTGGCATCGTCTGGTACACCAACTACGACAGCCGCAAAGGGCGCGAATTGGCCGGCAATCCCTATGCCGCCTTGCAGTTCCACTGGGTAGAGTTGGAGCGGGTAGTGCGTATTGAGGGGATCGTAGAAAAGGTCAGTGCAGCAGAAAGTGACGAATACTTCCAAAGCCGCCCACTCGATTCGCGCATTGGCGCTTGGGCCAGCCCACAAAGCCAAGTCATTGCGGGGCGCAGTGTCTTGGTAGCCAATGCTGCTCGGTACGGCGCTCAGTTCTTCTTGCAGCCGCCACGGCCAGAGCACTGGGGTGGCTACCGGCTCCGGCCCGAACAATGGGAATTTTGGCAAGGCCGCAAAAGTCGGCTACATGATCGTTTACGCTATCGCCAAGACCACGCTGGCGTCTGGGTACGCGAGCGCCTAGCTCCCTGAAACCATCCTTCTTTTAAGGTATGCCGTATGGAAATCATTCAGGAACCATTGGGGGACAAATGTTGCCTGCATCTGCGTGGTGATTGCAACATCTACCACGCTGGTGCGCTCAAAGCTGCCCTGTTCGACAGGTTACGCACCCCGACTCCCTTCGATATCGACCTATCAGGCATCACCGAAATCGACACCGCTGGCATCCAAGTGCTGATGGCGGCCAAAAACCATGCACGCGCCCACGGTGTCGAGTTGCGGCTGCTGGGCCACAGCCCACCAGTGCTAGAGCTGATCGAGATTTATGATTTGGCCGCTTGGCTGGGCGATCCGCTGATTGTGGCGGCGGCACCAGCCCACCCCGGATAAAGGTACGCCATGGACTTGAATGACGCATTGCACACCTTTTTTGATGAGAGCCGGGGCCTGTTGGTGGACATGGAGGCGGCACTGATCCACCTAGAGCTGACGCCCAATGATCCCGAAGCCATCAATGCCGTGTTTCGTGCTGCCCACACCATCAAGGGGGCCGCTGGCATGTTCGGCCTTGACGACATCGTGCTGTTCACGCACCATTTGGAAACCCTACTGGTGCTGGTGCGCGAAGGCACCGTGCCCCTGAGCAGTGACCTGATTGGCCTGTTGCTGCAAAGTGGTGATCATGTCGGCCACCTGCTCGATGCCATGGCTGCTGGCGGTTTGCGCAGCGACACCTTACTGCACACCGAGCACCAGTTGCTGGCGCAACTGCAACGCGCTTGCGGCAGTACCAGTGGTGCCGTCGAGGTTGCTTCGCTGCCCAAAATAGATTTCAATGCCCCCGAAAGCCTCAACAGTGACGAGCTTTGGCACCTGTCGCTGCGCTTTTCTCCCACGGTGATGCAGCAAGGCTTTGAACCGGCCTCCTTCATTCACCATCTGCGCACGCTGGGGCGCATCGTCCAAATTAGCACCCTGACCCATGCGCTGCCCGCCTTGAGCGATATGGATCCAGAATGCTGCTATCTGGGCTTTGAGATCCGTTTTGCCAGCCATGCCAGCAAGAGTGAAATCGAGGGTATCTTTGAGTTTGTCAGCGACGATTGCGAGTTGCGCATTCTGCCCCCCGATAGCCGGGTAGAAGATTATTTGCGCCTGATTGATGAATTGCCCGCCGACCGAATGCTCTTAGGAGAAATTTTGCTCGCCTGTGGTGCCGTCACCGATCATGAATTGCAGCGCGCATTGCAAGAACAAGCCGGCGACCCTAAAGAGCACCACCCGCTGGGCGAAATTCTGATTGAAGAGCACGCCGTCCAGCCTGAACTGGTGCAGGGGGCTATTGGCCGCCAAAACGAACTGCGCCAACGCCAAGCCCAAGAAGCCAAGCTGATCCGCGTGCATTCCGACAAGCTCGATGCCCTGATTAACCGGGTGGCAGAACTCGTCATTGCCAGTTCTGCCGTGGGCGTGCTGGCACGGCACAACAAAGATCGCTCGATGCGCGAGGCCGCCTCGATGGTCTCGCGCCTGACCGAACAGGTGCGCGATGGTGCCATGATGCTGCGCATGGTGGAGATTGGTGAAATTTTTAACCGCTTTAAGCGCGTGGTGCGCGATGTATCGAAAGAAACGGGCAAAGAAATTGAGCTGCACATTGGGGGTGCAGAGACAGAGCTGGACAAAATCTTGGTCGATAAAATTGCCGATCCTTTGACCCATCTGGTGCGCAATGCCATCGACCACGGCATTGAGCTACCTGCTGTGCGCTTGCAGCGCGGCAAAACCGCCGTGGGGCGCTTAGATTTGCGCGCCTCCCATGAGGCCGGGGTGATTGTGATTGAAATGTCCGACGATGGCGCGGGCCTGAACCGTGAGCGTATTCTGGCCAAGGCAGTGCAAAAGGGCTTGATTGCTGCGGATGCCGAACCCAGCGATGCCCAAATCTGGGAGTTGATTTTTGAGCCGGGTTTTTCTACCGCAGAACAGGTCAGCAACCTGTCTGGGCGTGGTGTGGGCATGGATGTGGTCAAGCGCAACATCGAGGCCCTGCGCGGCAGTATTGACATTGAAAACCGCCCCGGTCATGGGGCTACCTTTCGCATCCGTCTGCCCTTGACCTTGGCCATTATTGATGGCTTTTTGATGTCGGTCAGCGACTCCCATTATGTGGTGCCTTTAGATGCGGTGATTGAGTGTATCCGTTTGGCCCCTGATGCCAAAAATTACGTCAATCTGCGCGGCGAAGTGCTGCCGCTGCTGCGCCTACGGCAGCACTTCCAATTAGAACAGCGAGATCTGCGCCGCGAAAACGTGGTGGTGGTGCAGGTCGGTGGGCGCAAGATGGGCTTGGTGGTAGACCAACTCAAAGGGGAACTGCAAGCGGTGATTAAACCGCTGGGGCCCTTGATTGACGGCCTACCTGGCATTTCTGGTTCTGCCGTGCTGGGCACCGGAGAAGTGGCCTTGATGCTAGATATACAAGAATTGATCTATCAAGCGTCTCGCATGGCGGTAGATCATGCCAAAATGGCAATCACAATCAATTAAGAGAGGGTGTTGCATGTTGAATAATGTTCGCATTGGCCTGCGCATGGGTCTGGGTTTCTTGCTAGTGATTGGTGCCACCATGACAATGGTGGTGTTATTACTACTAGAATTAGAAAAATTTAATGATGGAATGCAGACGCTGGTAGAGAGGCGGTTTCCTAATGTATATTACTCAAATATCCTCATTGATAATCTAAATGGTGCAAACTTGTCTATGCGTGACATCTTTCTCACGCAAGATCCTACCGTAGTCAAAAAAGAAATAGAGAAAATTGCTGCTATTCGAAAAAATTTTACTGAAGCTTTGGTGCAATTGGAAAAAACCAGTCAATCAGAGGAAAGTAAGAAATTACTGAATCGCATCAAGGAAAATAGAGTTCCGTATGGGGTTGGTCTGGAAAAATACTTAAGATTAATTGCAGAAAATAACAAAGCAGAAGCTTTGGTGGTTTTGCAGGGGGAGCTACAGGCGGCACATATCCCTTACCAAAACAGCATTGAGGAGATGATCAAATTTCAGAGCAAGTGGGTAGAAAAGGCCGGAAATGAGGCCAATACCAACTTTCAAGCCACTGGAAAGCTCATGTTAGGATTGTCTATAGGTGCTACGCTGCTGGCGCTGCTAGTGGCCTTTGTGGTCACCCGTAGCGTGACCCGCCCGATTGCACAAGCCACCAAGGCAGCCGGTTTACTGGCTGAGGGCGATCTCAGTGTCAAAATGGATGTGCAGGGCCGCGATGAAATCGCTCAATTGCAACAAGCGATGAGCAACATGGTCGATAAGCTCTCGCACATCATTGCTGATGTTCGTGCCACCTCCGACAGCCTGTCCAGTGCCTCAGAAGAAATATCAGCCACTGCCCAGTCGCTATCCCAAGGGGCCACTGAACAGGCCGCTAGTGTGGAAGAAATTTCTTCTACACTGGATGAGGCCAGTGCCTCAGTGCAGCAGAACTCCGAAAATGCTGTTATTACCGACAATATGGCCACGCAAGCCGCTACTGATGCCAGCCAAGGAGGCGATGCCGTCAACCAGACAGTGCAGGCCATGAAAAGCATTGCCAACAAAATTGGCATCATTGACGATATTGCCTATCAAACCAACCTATTGGCACTCAACGCGGCTATTGAGGCCGCACGGGCGGGGGAGCACGGCAAGGGTTTTGCCGTGGTGGCTGAAGAGGTGCGCAAACTAGCCGAACGCAGCCAAGAAGCAGCCCAAGAGATTGGTGAGCTGGCAGGCAGTTCTGTGGCACAGGCTGAACGGGCAGGTAAGCTGCTGCAAGATATGGTGCCTGCTATCCGCAAAACCTCTGATCTGGTCAAAGAAATAGCCGCAGCCAGCCAAGAGCAAAGCAGTGGCGTGGGGCAAATTAATGCCGCCGTGGGGCAACTGAACCAAACCACGCAGCAAAGCGCTTCTGCCAGCGAGGAGCTGGCCGCCACTGCCGAAGAAATGAGCTCGCAAGCAGAACAACTGCAACAGTTGATGTCGTTCTTCAAAATCAACGCGACTGAGATGAGCACTGTTAGCAAGCCGCCAAGCAACCACTACCATCAGAATAAACAGCCTAGCAAGTTTGCCAGTAAACCACTGCACACTTTGCCAGCACGGCGCAATATCGCAGCCAAGGGATCGCCAGGAGCGGACTTTGTCCGTTTCTGAAAGGCGGATGCTGATGCCAAGCACTGCACTAGCGCAGCAAGGCCAAGGGGCCGCATTGATGTTGGGACACAGCGGCCCCAAAAAACATTTGATCTTTACCCTCAATGGCGAGGTCTATGCTATTGCCATCGATCAGATCAGAGAAATCATTGGATTCCGTCCACCCACTACTGTGCCAATGATGCCCAGCTATTTGCGTGGCATCATCAATCTGCGCGGCATGGTGGTGCCGGTGTTAGATTTGGCCTGTCGTTTTGGCCTAGCACCCAATCCGGCAGGAAAGCGCACCTGTATTGTGATACTGGAACTTCCTTTGTGTCCGGAGATGCCAGAACAGCATCACACACTGGGTTTGGTGGTAGATATGGTTAATGCAGTTCTGGATATTTCTCCCAGTACGATAGAGCCTGCCCCCAGCTTTGGTACCAGTATTCGTCCTGATTTTTTGCATGGCATAGCCAGAATCAAGGAAAAATTCATTTTGCTGTTAAATTTACAACGAGTAGTTTTGCTTGATGAGTTGAATGCACTGCGCTCCCTCTCTCGTAAAGAAGCCTGATCTGGCATCCATTTGGGTATGGCACTAAAATATACAAAGTGGGATGGCAACAATATATCCACTAATCTAGCGTTGTCTGACCATGATTTCAATCAGTTTCGGCACTGGATTTTTGATATTTCTGGAATTTCGATGGGGCCAAGTAAAAAAGCGCTGGTGGCTGGGCGCTTGGCCCGGCGTGTGCAATACCACGGCTTGCGCAGTTTTCATGCTTATTTTGAGTACTTGCACCGTGATGTAGCGGAGCATCAGATAGCGATTGATTTACTGACCACCAACGAAACCCATTTTTTTCGTGAGCCTCGGCATTTTGAAATGCTGCGCGATGTGGTGTTGCCAGAGCACAGTCATACGCAAAAAATGCGTATTTGGAGTGCCGCCTCTTCTACAGGACAAGAGGCGTACAGTATTGCAATGGTTTTGGCCCATGTTTTAGGCCAAGAGCCTTGGGAAATTTTAGGCTCTGACCTGTCCACCAAGGTACTAGACCAAGCTTGCTCGGCATTGTATGACATCTCTATGGCGCGAGAAATCCCAGACCTGTTTTTGCGCAATTTTTGCCTTAAGGGTGTAGGTGCTCAGGAAGGCCGGTTTTTAATTGCCCCTGAAGTGACCTCGCGGGTTCGGTTTGCGCAAGTTAATTTGAACCAAGATTTGCCCAATGTGGGTGAATTTGATGTCATTTTTTTACGCAATGTGCTTATCTATTTTAATGAAGACACCAAACGCGGCGTGATTGACAGGCTCCAGAAAAAACTCAGGCCGGGAGGCTGGTTTTTTGTCGGCCATTCCGAAAGCCTTAATGGCGTTCATCCTGCACTCGAATCTTATGGTTATTCGGTGTATCGCAAGCGTATGGCGTCTGCCACCCCCAAGGTCTGAGAGATTCACATCATGCAGTATCAGCCCCCCACGGGTTTGGCCGTGTTTCAGCAATGGCGACAGGCACAAAGCAGTATTCCCTCGCGGCGGCTGGGGACTAAACCCCTAGAGGTGTACCAAGATATCTGGAACGCTTGGCTGGAGAGCTTGCAGCCCCCAGTGCCAGAATACCCCGACAGTGCTGAACCACTCCCACCAGCCTGCGAATGGCATCAGGCCCAAGCCGAAGACGTGGCACATTTTTTGCGCCTCCGGGCAGGCCAGCGCGCCCACCACCAACCCCAGCGCCAGCTCAGTGAAGTCACGCGCCGACGCTACTGGCGGGTGCTCGATCGGATTTATGCCTACGCCGTGCAACAGGGCTGGATGGCCACCAGCCCGGTGATGGAGTTGCCCAAGACCGAACGCCCTAAGGTGGTCGATCAATTGGGCCATTGCTTACCGCCACTGCTGTGGGCGCAATTACCTGCCCATTTTCCGGCCAGTGACTGTTTGCAAGGCGCAAGGGATCGGGCCATTTTGCTGCTGCTCTGCGAGCTGGCACTGGCCCCAGAGGAAGTGCGTACCCTGCGCGATGATGGTCTGCTCAATGACAACCGGATGCCGGTGTCTGTAACTTCTGGGGCTGTGCCGACTGCCTTGCGTGTCGAGGGTGCGCGCAAGGCACAACAGCGCATTGTGCATTTGCCCCTGCCGTTGGGTGCTGCCTTGGTGGATTGGCTGCGTTATCGCCACGCCCATGACCCCGCATTGGCCGGTGGCTTGTTGTTCCATTCCCGCAAAGGCGGACGGCCTCTGTCTATTCGGGCACTGTTCCATGTGGCCTCCAAGGTCATCCATGAGGCCCACGCCGCCCAACCCGCCACCGCGCAAACTTACCCGCTACAACGGGTGGGGCCGCAGGTAATGCGCAATACCGCAGTAGTCACTTGGTTGCGCTCCGGAATGAGCGAAGCCGAAGTAGTGCGGCGCATTGGCGTCGATGGCGTGCGTGCGTTAGACCATTTACGCCACCAACTGGCGCTATGAGAGCCTGTATCCGACACCTGAACGCCATTGGGGGGCACAATCGGCTCCCCCACCGTTGATTGCCTATGAAAAGCGCCCTCTTTATTGATTTTGACAACGTCTACAGCGCACTGCGCCGTTTGGATATCCACTACGCCGAGCGTTTTGCCCGCCAGCCGCTAGATTGGCTGCACTGGCTGACCGATAGCCTGCCCCTGCCCGCCCATGCGCCCCCCGGTGCCAAAGGCCGGCGTTTGCTGGTGCGCCGTTGCTATTTCAACCCGCATGTCTATCAGCGCTTTCGGCCCCATTTCAACCGGGCTGGGTTTGAAACCATTGACTGCCCGCCCATGACCACCGATGGCAAAACCAGCACCGACATCCACATGGTGCTGGACATGGTCGATCTGTTGCAGCACGAAACCCGCTTTGACGAGTTCATCGTTTTTTCTGCGGATGCCGACTTTACCCCGGTGCTGCGCAAGCTGCGCCGCAGCGACCGACGCACCACCGTGCTGGCCGTAGGTTTTCCGTCAGCGGCTTATCAGGCTTCGGCAGACTTATTGATCGATACCGACGTCTTTGTGCGTGATGCCTTAGGCGAAGCCGAAGAGCACAGCGAAGCCCCGCCGTTCGCAGCTCCAGCTACCCGATCTGCTGGCTATCAGCCACTGGGCCACTGGACACCGGTAGAAACGATGCCCCTGCCGACCAGTGCGGCAGACCCGGCAGAGTGGAACGATATCCGCACTTTGGCTACACAAATCATTCGCCATGAGGTAGCCGCCTCAGATTTGGCCGTGCCCTTGGCGCGCATGGCCAGCCGTTTGCCCGCACAGGTACCGGGGCTCGATGGCAGCAGTTGGGCTGGATTGGGAAGTTTCCGGCGTTTTATCGAAACGCTGGCGCTGTCACCCTTGCTGCTCGATTGGTCACATTCTGGCGGTTATCTCTACGATCCGCAGCGCCATGACCGCCCAGTGTCACCCGCTGGCAGAGATGGCACCCTAGATAGTGCCGATCCGCCCTTGCTGCGCCAAGTCTGCGATGCCACCGAGGCCCCGCGCTTAGGCCGCTTAGAGTTTCGCCGCCTTTGGCAAGCTATTGCCACCGACTTGGCCGAGCAGCCCTTCCATTTGCGCGACACCGGCAAACGGGTACGCGATCTGTGCCGTCTGGCGCAGTGCGATATCAGCCGCGAAGATGTGAACTGGGTACTGCGTGGCCTGTTGATGGGGGGGCACCAGTTTGGTCAAGGCCAAGATACCCCGCAAGATTTGGCTTGGCAAATGGCGCACAACCTAGAAAAGCTCTGCGCCCGCGAGGAACTCTGGCTCGATGAGAGCCAGCGGGCCGCCTTGCGCGATTGGGTGGGCGCTGAAGGCTAGACCCACTGGCCGCAGGGCATCAAAAATCCATGCGTACCCCTACCGTGATGTTGCGCCCTGTCAAGGGCGCGGCATCCTTGATGAACGAGGTATGGGCATAGGCCAGACGGTTGTTCAGGTTGTTGGCGCGCAGGTAAATTTGCCAAGGCTGGCCGCTGCCGGTACGGGCATGGTAAGAAACCCCCATGTGCAACATGCCATAGCCCGGTGTTTCGGTTTCAAACGCAGCAATGCGCGTTTGCCGCGCCACCTGCACCCATTCGGCGTAGCTTTGCCAAGCCTGCCATTGGCCGTTGAGCCGCAGTCCCAGACGTGCAGCCGGGGTGCG